>JACPGD010000056.1 GCA_016182645.1 Candidatus Hydrogenedentota bacterium
GCGGGGTGGGCGCTTTGAAGACTATGGCCAGGCTTACACGGGGGACCGGCTGGCCCACACCTTCTCCGGCCGACTTTTCTTTTTCTCGGAGGCGCTTGCCCTGGCCCAGGACTCGATGGACGGCGCCTTTTTCGACGGACTGCCGAAATTCGAAGCGCCGGCCGACCTTTTAGGCAATCCCATCGAAACTCAAGACAGTGCATATCCGTTGCAACTGGTCACCTATAAGTATGCGTGGCATACACAGATGCATACGATTCGTTATCCATGGCTGGTTTCGGTACTACCGGAGAATTTCGTTGAAATGAATTCGGTGGATGCCGCCGCTCGCGGGATTGCCAGCGGCGACCTTGTCCGGGTGAGCTCTGCATCGTCTCCCGAAGGGGTGATTGGGCCGGCATTGGCCGTCGAGACGGTCCGGCCGGGCGTGGTGGCCATTAGCCACCATTTTGGCCACTGGCAGATGTCGTCCCGGCCCCACGAAATCGATGGGGAGAACTCCGCCTTTGATCCGTCCCGCGCGGCGGGGATTTCACCGAATGGCATCATGCGTAAAGACACGGTGATCGGCAATGTCACCCTGCAGGATAAGATCGGCGGTAGTGCGTCGTTTTACGACACTTTCGTGCAAGTCAGCAAAATCTAGGTCCACGGGAGGAAGAGGCAATGCCGCAAGTTGGATGGACTTTTGACGCTGGGCGCTGCATCGGTTGCAGGTCCTGTTTCGTGGCGTGCAAGGCGGAGAATTCGACGCCGTTACGGACGGATTGGCGGTTCGTCGTCGAGCGCACAACAGGCCGGTTTCCTACCCCAAAACGCGAGTTCATTTCATTAGCATGCAATCATTGTGATGAGCCCGCGTGCATCAAGTCGTGTCCGGTGGATGCCATCTCGAAGCGAGCGTCGGACGGTGTCGTATTGATAGATCAGGAAAAATGTGTTGGCTGCCGCTACTGTGTGGCGGCATGTCCCTATGGCGCCCCGCGCGTGGATACCGATACGAACAAAGTGAGCAAATGTACGATGTGCGTGCATCGTTTAGACGCAGGGTTGCTGCCCGCCTGTGCCCTGGCCTGCGTGACCGGCGCTATCCAGTTTGTGCCGGATTATGCCGGCGAGACCGGCCAGGTTCCCGAGGGGTTCTCAGACCCGAGACTGACACGCCCCAACATCGAATTTGTGCTTGCCCCATGAGAGCAGTCCCCGCGCTTGAGGAGGGCCCGCTTGCGGCCTTCAGCGAACTAGCGCCCGCGCGGGAGGTAATCTACGCCTTCTTAAGCCTCGCGTTTCGCGATTCGCCAGACTGCGGACAACTCCAGGCTTTCCGTCGCGCCGCGCTGGGCGAGGGCGCGGTGGAGTCAATCATGACGCTGCTCAATCCGTGTCTCAATCCTGCCGTCTCTGGCGAAGCTTGGGAATTGGAGGCGCGGCGTGAATTCATGCAGCTTTTCAAGGTGCCGGGGGGACGGTATGTTGCTCCCTATGAATCGGTGTTTCGTGATACTCGGGAGATCGAGGGGAAGCAAGTGTGCGGCCTGTTGATGGGTCAGGCCGCAATTGACGTCCAGAAGTGGTATCAACTGGCGGCGCTTGAACTTGCCCCTGGGTCCCGGGAATTGCCGGACCATATCGCATTGGAACTAAGCTATGTTGGTCATCTCTGCCGGAAGGAGCAGGAATTCCTGGCCTGCGGCAACCTGGATTCCCTGAACCGGACGTGGGAAATGCAGCGTGACTTCCTCGCGGGCCACCTGGCTGTTTGGATTCGGCCACTTCGCGACACGATATGGGAAAAATCCGAGCACGGTTATTTCCGTGCCCTCGCGGAGTTCCTGGTGGATTTCGTCAGCAAGGACCTGGCAACTCTTGAGGGCCTGCTCGGTCCTTCTCTCGGATCCGCCGTGCCGCGGTACGCGCGGTGAATGGGCGAGTGTGACGTGAATCCCCCCGGACTGGCGTAAAAGTATTGGAAGAACAACGCTGTCACCGCGAAGAACTACGACCGGGGCCATGGGTATCGAACTTCCTGTGACCTCTCTGCGGTTGAGGGTGTCCCCAGGCGTGATCTTGATGTCTGGCGCAGCGACATGGAGATTGTGCCGGTAGCAGTCTTGGGGGCAAGAACATGGTTACGCCGCATCGGCCCTAAATTGAGACTTGACAACCAGGAAATTCTTGGCTATAATGCCAAATAGCCAAGGAGTTCAACCAATGGACGCAAAGACACAGACGAAGTACCAGGCACGCGCCAAGGTCATCAAGGCCTTGGCGCATCCGACGCGCTTGTTCATCGTGGATGAGATCTCGAAAGAGGAACGCTGCGTCTGCGAACTGACCGCGCTCATCGGCGCCGATATGTCGACGGTTTCGAAGCACCTGAGTATCTTGAAAGACGCGGGCATCGTAGCGGATGAAAAGCGGGGGGTGCTGGTCTATTACCGGCTGCGTGTCCCATGCGTCCTGAATCTTTTTGGATGTATCGAGGGGGTCCTGAAGGCAAACGCCGCCGCGCATGTCGCTGCCACGAAGTAGCCTTGCGTCCCTTTTTTTTGCCCAGATACTTGGCTGATTGGCCAATTAGTCATGGAGTCGACGGTGATGCTTTGGAAGACTGAATGGAAAGCTGCTGCCGGTATCCTCGCTGTGTTCCTGGCCTGCTTTTACCTCCCCGTCGGCGCTCCGCGCTTTGACAACGCGGTGATGGAATCGTTGCACCTGGTCAAGTGGTACGCCCAGGAGCATGTGCTTCTTTGCCTTGTCCCCGCCTTCTTCATTGCGGGAGCGATTTCGGTCTTCATCAGTCAGGCATCCGTGATGAAGTACTTGGGCGCGGGCGCGAACAAAGTATTGGCCTACGCTGTTGCGTCGGTTTCCGGAACGATACTGGCCGTCTGCTCTTGCACGGTGCTGCCCTTGTTCGGCGGCATCTGGCGCAGAGGCGCGGGCTTGGGACCCGCTGTCGCGTTCCTGTATTCCGGTCCGGCAATCAACGTGCTGGCCATCGTTCTTACCGCTCGCATTCTGGGAATGGAGCTCGGAATTGCGCGTGCCGTCGGGGCGATAGCCTTCAGCGTGATCATCGGATTGCTGATGCACCTGATTTTCCGCAAGGAAGAGACAGAAAAGGCCATTGCCCAAGCGGGTGTGCCCGTTCCCGAAGTTGCACATCCCCTCTGGCAGACAGCCACCTATTTTGCCCTCATGGTTGCGATCCTGGTCTTTGCCAATTGGGGTAAACCGGAATACGACACCGGGCTCTGGTACTGCATTTACAGCGCCAAGTGGGCCATCACTGCCGTCTGCGCCGCGGTTTTTGGCGTGGTATTGACGGTTTGGTTCCACCTGCCATGGTGGAAAGTGGCGCTGGCCGCCGCTCCGGCGGTTCTCCTCGCCGTGCTCTTCCCGCAACAGCCCGTGCTCGCCTTTGCCGCGGCGGCCGTGGGTCTCGCCGTGCTCACGAGCACCAGCGATGGGGAAATGGGGGAGTGGTTCGGCGTGACGTGGGGCTTTGCCAAGCAGATTCTTCCGCTGCTATTGGGCGGTGTCCTGATTGCCGGCGCGTTGCTCGGCCGCCCTGGAGACGAAGGATTGATTCCCAATGCCTGGGTCACCTGGGCGGTGGGTGGAAATTCGCTCACTTCAAATTTCCTCGCCGCGCTGATTGGCGCCTTCATGTACTTTGCCACGCTGACCGAAGTGCCCATCCTGCAAGGTCTCCTCGGTTCCGGCATGGGAAAAGGTCCCGCCTTGGCCCTCTTGCTTGCCGGCCCGGCGCTCTCACTGCCGAACATGCTGGTGCTCAACAGCATCATGGGGACCCAGAAGACCTTCGTGTATTGCACTCTCGTGGTCGTCATGGCGACCGTTTCCGGCATCCTCTTTGGAGTATTTTTGGGGTGACTGATACTCCGTCACGTATCGATAGAAGGAGACGATTGATGAAATCACTTCAGATCCTGGGGCCTGGCTGTCCGAAATGCCACAAGCTCCAGGAAAACACGGAAACGGCGGCAAAAGAACTCGGCATTGCGTGCCAGGTGGTCAAGGTGAGCGACATCAAGGACATCATCGGTTTTGGCGTGATGATGACGCCCGCACTGGTCGTGGACGGAGAGGTGAAGGTCGCCGGCAAAGTGCCGTCCGTCGAGGAATTGAAACACCTGCTGGCCTGAAACCATGAATACGGCAAAGCCGGAAATGAACTTCACAACCATGGGTCATTCTGAGCGAAGCGAAGAATCTCTGGGCACACATTGGAAGGTGCGATCAGGCGCTCCGTTACTGCTGACTAGAGTCTCGGGCGAGCCTGCCCAGAGATTCTTCGCCTCGCTCAGAATGACTGCAAACTGTTGCGCGTGCCACAAGGGAGATTAAAAGGAGACCAGGCCATGTCTACGAAGAATGAATGTTGCAGCACCGCGCCAAAGCTCATCTTTGCTTGTTCTGGGGCGGCAGACGTCGGGGCCATCTCGGATCAGGCGGCCAGAAAGCTAACTCGCGAAGGCGCGGGCAAGATGTTTTGCCTTGCCGGCGTGGGCGGGCGCGTGAAACCCATCATGGAGGCGACCCAGTCGGCCGCAGCCATCCTGGCCATCGACGGCTGCAAACTGGATTGCGTCAAGAATACGCTCGAACAGGCAGGTTTCGCGAAGTTCGAGCATCTCCGCCTATCTGATATCGGCATGGAAAAAGGCAAGACGCCCGCCACCGAAGAAAACATCACTCGAGCGGCCGCCAAGGTCGTCGAAAAACTCGCGAATGCAGGGTGTAAGTGAACGTCCAACGGGAGAGTGGGACTCGCTCCTCGGGTGGCATGCCACCCGAGGTTCTTGGGCATGCCACCCCAAGTCCTTGTCAACTGAAATCTCTTGAAATCCTCAACGAAGGAGATCCGTGATGGGAAACGAAATACCAGGCGCAGTAGCACAAGACCGCAACAGGCTGGCCGTTAAAGCCGCCACCGTCGTTCTCCTTTTCGTGGCAGTGGGAATGGCGCTCCATCTGAAAGAGGGCAAGGGGCAGGCCGGATCGGATAGTGCGGCATCCGCGGAAGTATCCAACTCGGCAGCGCTGCCACCTTCCGGGCATGAGGCGTCCGCCCCCTCCGCCGCCGCGGCAACAGTACTCCCGCGCCTCGTGGACTTAGGCGCGGGGAAGTGTATCCCGTGCAAGATGATGGCGCCCATCCTGGCGCAGTTGAAGGAGGACTTCGCGGGGAGATTCGAGGTGCAATTCATTGATGTCTGGGAAAATCCGGACGCGGGAGAGGACTACGGCATCCAAATCATCCCCACGCAAATTTTCTATGACACCGCAGGCAAGGAGCAGTTCCGCCACGAGGGCTTTTTCTCTCGCGAAGACATCCTTGCTCAGTGGATGAAACTCGGCGTGGAACTGGGCGACGGCGAGCCCCTCGAGTTCAGCCGTCTGGAACCCGCTGCACCGGACACGCGCGCGAAGGACTCCATCTGTTACATGTGTGACGGCGACATTGACCCCAAAACGCGCGCCATTCTGAAAACGGAGAAGGGCGACGTCGCATTCTGCTCGCCGCACTGCTACTTCATCGCCTATTCAAGCATGGTCGACAACAAGCCTGCGGTGGAGAGTGTCGCCGTCACGGACTGGTCCGCCGGCACGCCCGTCGCCGCCGCTTCGGCCAGCTTCGTCTATGGCGTTGGCGTCGACAACCGGCCCACTATTAAGGCATTCGGAGATGCGGCGGTGGCCACCGCGGAGCAGCAGACCGCGGGCGGAAACGTCCTCGAATGGGCCGCGCTCCAGAGCAAGGAACTCGCCACCAGTTGCGGATTTTGCGACCGCGCCGTGTATCCCGAAGACGCCTGCGCCGTCAAGGTCGAGGGACTGAACACGCGGGGCTGTTGCACCATGTGCGCGCTCGGCGTCGCCGCGCGGATGCAGAAGGACATCCACGTGGCCGCCAAGGACGCGCTTACGGGCGACGCGATTGCCACCGAAACCTTGGAAGGGCACGTCGCCCTGCTCGATCCCCCGTCCGCCGTCGCCTGGGCCGGCACTACGAAGGATGCCGAGGGCAAACTCGTCTCGACCGGCTGCTTCAAGCAAGCCTTCTTCGTTAATGAAGCCAATCTCAGGACTTGGGTGGACGCGCATCCCACCGCCACCGGCCGGATGATCACCATCGAGCAGGCGCTCGCGGAAAAAATGAAACTCACGCCCCAACAGATCAGCAAGGCGTGCAAAATCGGCGAATGCGCGCCCAAGTAAAGGGCAACCGTCATGCAGCAACTATTCACCACATTGAGCCACGCAGTTGAAGGCAGCGTCCTGGCCGCCGTGGCCGCTTCCTTCACTTGGGGGGTGCTCAGCATTCTTCTGAGTCCGTGCCATCTGGCGAGCATTCCTCTCATTGTCGGCTTCATCGACGAACAGGGCCGCATCAGCGCGCGCCGCGCCTTTTACATCTCCACCCTGTTTGCCGTGGGTATTCTTGCGACCATCGCCCTGATCGGCGTGGCCACCGCGGCCGCGGGGCGCATGCTCGGGGACATCGGGCGATACGGCAACTACTTTGTCGCAATCATCTTCTTCCTCGTCGGACTTCACCTGCTCGATGTCATCCCCATGCCCTGGTCTGGCCCGGGACAAGTGGGCATGAAACGCAAGGGTGCTCTGGCAGCTTTTCTTTTGGGCCTGATCTTCGGCATCGCGCTTGGCCCCTGCACCTTCGCCTACATGGCGCCCATGCTCGCCGTCACCTTCAAGCTGGCCGCGGCCAGTTTGCTGTACGGCGTCCTGCTGTTGCTCCTCTACGGCCTCGGGCACTGCTCCGTCATCGTCGTCGCGGGCACCTCCACGGAACTGGTCCAGCGCTACCTAAACTGGAACGAGCATTCCCGCGGCGCCGTCGTCCTAAAGCGCGTGTGCGGCGCCTTGGTGCTTCTGGGGGGCGTCTACTTGGTCTATAGCGCGCCATGAAAATCAATATCGCGGAATGGAAATCTTGGGAGGGCGAGCGTACCCGCGAGCCGGTTAGGTTGGTGCGCAGATACGAGCTGCACTGTCGACCCAACCGGCTCGCGGGTACGCTCGCCCTCCCGGACAACGGGTTGACTTGATCTCTTTAATTTGATAGTTTTAGAAATATGAAAGCATCAGCTAGAATGGTTGAAGCCTTGGCAAGCCTCGCCCAGGAGACGCGACTCGACGCGTTCCGGCTCCTGGTGAAGGCAGGAGAGGACGGCATGATGGCGGGCGACATCGCCAGACGCTTGGGCGTGCCCGCGCCCACCTTGTCGTTTCACCTCGCGCACCTGAGCCACGCGGGCCTCATCGCCTGCCGCCGCGAGGGCCGTTCCATTATCTATTCCGTCCGCCTAAAGGGTTTTCGGGCCCTCCTCGACTATCTCGTCGAGGATTGCTGCCAGGGCCGGCCCGAGTTGTGCGCGGGCGTCTTGGTCACGTGCGGCACGGGACCATCAAGAAAGATAAGACCATGCAAGCCAGTCCCCGCAAAATAAGGGTCCTCTTTCTCTGTACCGGCAACTCCTGCCGCAGCCAGATGGCCGAAGGCTGGGCGCGGCAGTTGAAGTCCAATGAGATCGAGGCCTATTCGGCAGGGATTGAAACCCACGGCCTGAATCCGTCCGCGGTCAAAGTGATGGCGGAGGCTGGCGTGGACATTTCAGGACAGCGGTCGAAGAACGTCCAGGAACTGCTCGACGCACCTTTCGACTACGTGGTTACCGTGTGCGACAACGCCCGCGAAACCTGTCCTGTTTTTCCCGGCAAGTCCACGGTGATTCACATGGGTTTCGATGATCCGCCCAAGCTGGCAAGGGACGCCTCCAGCGAGGAAGAGGCCCTGTCGCATTACCGCCGCGTTCGCGACGAGATTAGAGATTTCGTGGAGGACCTGCCAGCGTGGCTGGCGGGCGAATCGGGGTGATTTCGGAGAAGCCAACTGTTTTGTTTCTCTGCACGTGCAATTCCGCGCGGAGCCAAATGGCGGAGGGACTGCTCCGGCACCTGGCCGGAGAACGTTTTGAGGTATGTAGTGCGGGGCTGGAGCCGAAGCCGGTGCACCCGCTGGCCGTGGCCGCCATGAAGGCCCTCGGCATCGATATCAGCAAACAGGAATCGAAGGATGCCAAGACTTATCTCGGGAGAAAGACCATTCATCACGCCATCTTTGTGTGTGCGGAAGCCGAGAAGAACTGCCCCAGGATATATCCTTTCGCCCTTCAGGTGCATTCCTGGCCCTTGCCCGATCCGGCGGCAGTGAAAGGATGCGAGGAGAGCAGACTTCGTGCGTTCTGCCAAGTCCGGGATCAAATGGAAGGTCGTATTACACAATGGCTCAATGAGCTGGAGACTTTCAAATGAGTGAAGTCGCGTACCAAGCAACGATACCAGCCGGCCCCAAAGGGTTGAGCGCTTTCGAGCGCTATCTTACGCTCTGGGTTGGGCTGTGCATTATCGGCGGCATTTTGCTCGGCCGGCTTGCGCCCGGCGTGGCCATGTTTCTCGACGGCCTTTCCATCAACATCAATGGCGCGCCCGTGGTGTCGATTCCGATTGCGATCTGTCTCTTTTTTATGATGTATCCGATCATGGTGAAGATTGATTTCGCGGAGGTCGTCAAGGCGGGAAAGAGCACGAAGCCCGTCCTCCTGACGCTCGTCATCAACTGGGGCATCAAACCTTTCACCATGTATGGGATTGCCTTGCTCTTCCTGGGGGTACTGTTCCGTGGGCTGATCGGCGCGGAGGCAGTGGACTTGGTGAAGATGCCTTTCGGTGTGGAACTCGCGGTGGACGAACACTATGGAGCGGGGACGGTGGTGCTGGTGGAGGGCGTCCGGATGTTGCAGGTGCCGCTCTGGCGGAGTTACCTCGCCGGATGCATTCTTCTGGGCGTCGCGCCCTGCACGGCGATGGTCCTGGTGTGGGGCTTTCTCGCCCGCGGCAACGACGGCCATACGCTGGTGATGGTGGCGATCAATTCTCTGACCATGCTCGTGCTCTACGGTCTCCTGGGCGGGTTCTTGCTCGGTGTTGGACGATTGCCGGTGCCGTGGCAGGCGCTGGTCCTCTCCATTGCGATTTATGTGGCCCTGCCCTTGGTGGCGGGATATTGGTCCCGCCGCTGGATCATCAGCACGAAGGGCGAAGCGTGGTTCAGGGACAACTTTCTGCACCGCTTGACCCCGGTTACCATCGTCGCTCTGCTCATCACGCTGGTGCTGCTCTTTTCGTTCAAGGGTGAAATGATTGTGGCCAATCCACTGACCATTCTCTGGATCGCC
>JACPGD010000092.1 GCA_016182645.1 Candidatus Hydrogenedentota bacterium
GACAGGGCGTGGCCTGCTCTCGGGGTCACGCCCCGATGAAAAACCTCATCGGCTGCTAGACCTGCTATGCCTCAAAAAAACGCATCTTGAAAATGGAATCAGAACACGACCGTACTCATTAACAAAAACAGGTCATTGTCCATTTTCCGCTGAACCGGGACAATAGGCCAACCAGAATTTTGTTGGATCAGATACCTTCCACCAAGCCCGCGTCGAGCGGTGCAACAGATACGTTGTAGGAAGTATCGCCTCGTCGAACTGTGACAGCCTGCTCTCTCCCGCTCAAGTCCCAGAGGAGCACGCTCCGCGCCTCCGGATACCAGGCGCACACGATGGGGGTGTCTTCCTGGACGTAGGGGATGTTCTTTAATTGAGGCAAGAGTTCATGTTTGAGGCGGAAGAGGTTTTCCAAAGTTTCAGCAATGGCTCGGCCGCCGGGTATTTCGACACCGGGGCGATGAATGAATTGGGTGCCGGCGGAGGCGAGTTTGCCTGCACTGGCAGCGCGGGCATCGGCGTCGCTGAGAAAGGTCCAGCCGGAGAGGAGACCTTCGGTCGGCGCCGTGGCGGGGTCAGGAGACCCCGCCACAGCAGGGGCGGGTGTTTCAGTAACTTCGAAGGGAATACCGCAGGCGAGGAAGAGGCTGTAGGGATTCGAGTCTCCCACCCAGCGGCTGTGCTCGCCCCAATAATGCTTCAGGGGACCGCGAGGAACATGCCCGGCGAGTTTCGCATGCAATTTGGCCTGTTCGCGCATGGCCGGGGCCAGCGTTTCCCAGTGGGTGCGCGGGAAGGGGGTGTTGCCGCTCATGAACATCGTATTGCACACATCGGCAATGGTGGAAATCACGAGTTTGGCCGCCATATTGGGCGCCGACAACTGATCCGGCGGCCAGGCCGTGGTTTCGCTGTAGGCGCGCTCCGGCGGCGTGAAGCGGCGGTGAAACAGCGCACTGAACAACTCGTCGGTTTTCCCTTTGACCGGATCGAAGGATTTGTCATTGAACATAAGCTCGCCAACGCGAAAGGGCACGCCGGTATAGTCTGGTAGCCGGATGCCCGCCTTTTCGGAGCCGAGGTACATCACCATGATGCCTAGTTCCGCCTCCGGTGCAAGCGCCTCCTGCTGCGCGCGAAACGAAGCCGTGAGTTCATCACACGTGTCCGTGACCCAGTCGCGCACGAGCGGCGTCAGGTCGCGGCGCTTCACCGCATCCAATAGTTCATCCCACTGGGCCGGTGAGTAGCCGTGCTTGCGCGGGAAGGCATCGCGGTGCGCGTCGCAGAAGCAGCCGCCAATGTCCGCGGGCGAAGGGGCCAGCCGGAAATCGTCATCAACAAAAACAATCCCGGGCTGGCCCTTCTTGATTTCCCGAAGGGCCGTGACATTTTCTTCCGTAAATGACCCAGCGGAATGGTGATCTGGTGCGTTTCCATACCGGCGGCGGCGATGCGGTCGCGCCAGGCGACATACTCCTCGATGGTATGGTGCCATTGCCCCTGGAAGAAGCAGGCCAGCCACAGGTCGCTAACCCCCGCGCCGCGAACGATGTCGAGCAACTCCGGATCGGCGTTAAGCGCGTCGATGGACACCGAAAGATGAAAGCGGCGTGCCGCCCCTGGCGTTGCCGCCCGGCTCTTCAGGTTCACTGCGAATGTGCCTGCCCCGGCCAACGCCACGGCTTGCTGAAGGAATCGGCGTCGTGTAGACATTACCCCCTCCATGTTGATCTGACTTTCATGGACACAGGGTAGAATGGGGCCTGGTTCACAGGAGAATCAACCGGCGGATTGGCGGCGCGCCGATTCGCTTCATTTCTCACACGGAGCGTGAAATGATGGCGAGAATCCCGCCGTTCGATCTCTTCGGAGTGTTACACCTCACGGCCTTGGCGGTACTCACGATCGTTGGCGCAGCACTCCTGATCCTGGGGTGCCGGTGGCGTGGCACGCGGACTGCTGATTATCTCGCCGCCGGCATCGGGATTTTCATGATCCTGCAGGAGGTTGCCGATCGCGGCGTGCACCATCTCTTCTACCACGAACCGTTCCGCAACGTACTGCCCTTGCACCTGTGCGGCGTCTCGGTTTTCCTGACCGCGGCGATGCTCATGGGCCGCTCGAAGTTCCTCTTCGAAATCCTCTATTTCTGGGGCATTGCGGGCGCCAGCATGGCCATCCTGACGCCCGACGTCCGCTACACCTTTCCTCATTTCCTGTTCTTGTCTTTCTTCCTCAGCCACGCCCTGATCATCGTCGGCGTTGCTTACATGATGCTTGTCTATCGCTGCCGCCCCACGGGCTGGAGCCTGGCGCGCGTCCTGGTCATCACCAACCTCTATATGGTCTTCGTCGCCCTGGTGGACCTCCTGCTCGGAACGAACTATCTCTTCCTCTGCCAGAAACCCGAAGGTATCAGCTTGATGGATTGGCTGGGGCCCTGGCCGTGGTATATCGCCGGACTCGAGGCCGTGGGCGCTGGGCTGTTCTTCCTCATTTATGTGCCCTGGCTCTGCTGGGACTATTGGCCGCAAATAGACACGGGGCCAGCGCGAGAATCGCCGCCTGAGAACCCAGACCAACCCACGTAGACGCCTCATTTTGTTCCCCCGCGATTCGATCTTACATGATAGAATGTAATCAGGGAACAACTTTGGGGGACTTAGCCATGGCACAAACAGACTCGCTCAAATACCATCCATTAGATTCACTCGCGACCCATGCGCCCGATGCCCTGGCGGATGCCGTGCATGACGCACCCGTGGTGGAGGCGTTTTGGACCCTGCGTCTGGGCTTCGGACTTCTGGCGATTGTCGCTGGGGCCGACAAATTCGTCCATGTCTTCGGGAACTGGGAGATTTATCTCGCGCCCGACTTGGCCGAGACCTTCGGCGGGAATTCGCACGGCATCATGATGATCGTGGGCGTGCTCGAGATTGTCACGGGACTTGGCCTGTTCCTTCTGCCGCGCGTCTTCGGCTTTGTGCTGACGGCGTGGTTGGTGGCCATCGTTATCAACATGATGTCCCATGGCGAGTACTACGACATTGGCTTGGGCGCCGCTGGTCTTGCCTGTGGCGCTTTCGCGCTCGGGCGCATGGCGCAAGACCACCACCGCCGAGGCGGCGACTGATTCCCCAGTAGTTGCGCACGCTCGACTACCGAACTGGTGTTGAGTAGTAGCGCGCTCGCCGAGCGCGCTACTTGCGTTGTACGTTGACCAAACGCACGGTAGCACTCTCACCGCCGTGCGTACCGATCAGTCGCGCGCTCGGCGAGCGCGCGACTACTGGGCCACTGGCTTCGTGGGCCGGAAATAATGCCCGTAGCGCAGCGTGTCGCCGGACTTCCAGGGGAAGTACGAATTGAAGAAATCGATGCGGTCGCCAATACTCGGGTGCGTCCCGCGCCACCAGCGGTAGAACGGCCCCGGCCGCGGATTGGCCAGGTTCTCCTGCAGCAGCTTGACAAAGCCCGTCGCGGCGGCGCGGTTGGTCTGTGTCATCTCGATGCCAAACCGGTCCGCCTCGTGCTCTTGGTAGCGGCTGTGGGCCAACGCCAGCGGAGTCAACACCAGCGAAACGACGTTGATGCAGAGCAGGAGCAGCGGGAGCGAAGCGATGTCGTGAATCTGGCCGAATCCAAAACGGGCGTGGTAACGGCGGAGCAGCACCTGGGCCAGACGATGCACGCAATAGAGCGCGGCCAAACCTAAACCTGAATAAAACAGGATGCCCTTCGTGATGTGGTTCAACACGTAGTGCCCCATCTCGTGTCCCATCACAAATAGGAGTTCATCACGATCCAATTTGGCGATGATTGTGTCCCACAACACAATGCGCTTGGTATTGCCGAAACCGGTCACGTAAGCATTGACCGCCTTGGTGTCGATGCTCTTGTCCACTTCAAAGACCCGGCTGCCCTCGATCCCCGCCCGCTCGGCCAGCGCCAGGATTTCGCCTTCCAGTGCCTTGTCCTTCATCGGGCCGAAGGTATTGAACAGGGGATCGAACACCAGGGGCTTCACAAGCATCCCCACGAACAAGACGGGCACCAGCAGCAGCCCGCTGTACACCCACCAGCGCCGCGGGCTCTTTCGCAGCAGCAGATACGGAATCCAGAGCAGCAACCAGCCAATAATGATGCTAGCCATCAGTTTAATCAGCGAATCGGTCTGCCACTTTGCGAAGGTCTGGTTCGAAAGTCCATACGCGTGCTGGCGCACAAAGCCGGTGTAGTACGCGAGCGGCCACTCCAGGAGATAATTGACCAGGAAGAACAGGACCAGGTACACGCACAAGACCACGTACCACCAGCGCCCGATGCTCTGTGCCCAGGTCCGCAACCGGGCAGAAAAGCCTGTAAACACAAACGCGGCGGGCACTACCAGTCCCCAGGCCAACTGCAACAGCCAAAGCCAGTTGCCGGATCGGTAGTACTGCATCGCCTTCTCCGAGGCCGGCGGCACCGGCACCGGCATGTCCACGGGAGATCGGAGATCCTTGTTCGCGGTCGCGGCGCTTTCGGCAAAAGCGCCCCTCTCCTCGCTGCCGGCGTCTTCCTGCGCCGGACCCAGCAGGGCCACGCCGCCCAAGACACCAAGGAACAGCGCCAAAATCCGTGCGTCGAGCTTCATTTCCGCCACTCCCACTCCACTTAAGCCGCCCATGATACGGTGCGCCGGGGCCACGGACAGTCAATGGCCGCCAACCGCACGAGCGACAAAGCGAAGTTCTATGTTCTTCCCCAAGGCCGCGGCGATTCGGCGCAACATGGTCAGTGAATGGCCTTCGTAATCCGCATTCTCAAGACGCGAGACAACAGACGCGGTGGTTCCCACGCGAACCGCAAGTTGTTGCTGCGTCATTCCGGCTTCTGTTCGTAACCGATAGAGCTTTCGTGCTATGGCTGCATTCTGCCGCTCATCCTCCAGTCTCTGCAGTCGTTCGGGATGACCCTTATAGTGTCGCCGATATACAATTTCAAGCGCATCAGTTGTTTTCTTGACTGGCATCTCAATCTTCCTCCGCTCCCGCCGGCCACATCCATCACTTCGCAATATTGCGAACAAATCAAACTATCTCAGCCACCGACATCCGGGCTGAACCCCCGCCGCAGGGTATTTTCGCAGAAGTGGCGCGCGTCCACGAAATGCAGACCGGACGCTACCCTCTTTTCTTCTCCGGACTTTTGCAACGGGCTGCTAGACGCGCATCAGCCCTGGGTGCTATTGCTGATTTTTGATGCAATAGAGCCGTGCTGAACTGCGAATCAACAAGCGGTCGCCGGTGATTGCGGGAGTTGCGAGGAAGATCTCTGCCTCCGGGTTGCCCAGGGCGTTGGTGTGCACCACTTCGAGTGCGTTTCCTGCTTTGACCACGTAGGTGACGCCGTCTTCGTTCAGACAGAATACCCTTCCATTATAGGCCCAGGGGGAAGCGGTGAAATTGCGCGCCTCTGGTATACGTTGCCGCTCGAAGATGACTGCGCCGTCTTTCGCGTTGAAGCAGGCCAGGAGGCCGCCGTCGTACAGGACATACAATTGCCCGTCGTACACGAGCGTGCTGGGATTGTATGGCGCGGCCTGCGGATACGACCACGCGATCCTTTCGTTCGACGTTTGCCCTTCCGCCAAGGTGATATCGCCGCCGGCTCCGGGCCGGATGGCATACACGGGCCGCTGTTTGTCGCCGACATACCCGGAACTTAAGTACAGCAACCCGTCGGCGGCATAGGGCGTGGCGATGGTAATCTTCGACATGCCTTTCAGCGACCACAACAAGTTGCCGTCGAGGTCATAGGATCGATTGAGGCCGCTGCCCGCGGTCACGATCTCCGTGCGTTTTTCGTGTTGCCACACGAACGGTGTTGACCAGTTGCTCTTCTCGTCACGCGGCGTCCGCCATACTTCGACGCCGGTATTCTTATCCAGCGCGAGCAGGTACGATTCCTCTTCGTTGTCGTTCACCAGGTACAGGCGATCCTCATGCAGCACGGGCGAAGCCGCCGTGCCCCAGCTTGCGCGAGTTCGTTTTGGCGCAATGTCCTTGTTCCAGACGATATTTCCCGCCAAGTCCAAGCACCAGATGCCAGCGTTGCCGAAATAGGCGTAGACATGCTCGCCGTCAACCACCGGCGTCTCGGAAGCGTAGCTGTTCTTGATGTGGGTCGCGCTGGCGGGCTTCCCTTCCCGCACTTGGCGCTCCCACAGGAGTTTTCCCGTTTCGAGATCGA
>JACPGD010000093.1:0-12643 GCA_016182645.1 Candidatus Hydrogenedentota bacterium
GAACAGCTAATGGGCTTTTCCTCATCGATTTTCACCGCGAGGAAAGTTCGCTGGAAACAGCGATCAGAACAGCGGTCGACGCTGTGAATGCAGCCGGATACGAGGTCGAACATGTAGAAATTCCCGTCACCAGCTTGCCGCAACCCGCGTGATCCAGCGCGAGGAGAGCATACAAAAGTACTCAATGTGAAGATATGCGCAAGAGCTATGATTTTAGCAAAGGCAAGCGCGGAGCCGTCATTCCCGCCGCGGGCAAGAAGACCAGGATCACAATCCGACTGGATGCAGAGGTTCTTGACTGGTTCAAAACGCGAGTGGAAAACGCCAGAGGCGGCAACTATCAAACACTCATCAATGAGGCGCTACGAGAGCACATGATGGCGCAAAAGGAGCCGATTGAACAAGTGCTACGTCGTGTTATTCGGGAAGAACTGCGCCCTCTCCAGCAATGTGACTCTTCGCGCCGCTCAGTATGACCGTTACCAGTAGTGCCGCGCTCGGCGAGCGCGGCACTACTGTCAGAACACAATCACTTCAATCCGCTTGCTGTTGTCTCCCGAGGGGTGGAAGAGCACGATGTCCTGGGCGGGATTGCCGTTGAGGTCATGGGGGCGGGCGGTGCCGAAGCTGGGGACGTTGAGGGTGAGCCAGGGCTTCGATTCCACGAATTTTTCAGGCTCGCCGCGCTGCACCACGAGCGCTTCGACGCCGGTGCCGAAGGCGACGTCTTTGCGGCCATCGCCGCTGAAGTCGCCGAGGGTATAGGCCACGCGCTCCCGGCCCTCGGGCGCATCGAGGGTGAGCGTGGTGGTGTAATCCGGTTGCTGCTTGAAGCCGTCGCGGTAGAGGTAGACGTGCGCGTCCACCGCGAGCTTGCCGCGCACGAAGTAATTGATGATGGTTTTGACGCCGAAGGGCAGGTGGACAAGGATTAGATCGAGTTTGCCGTCACCGTCTATATCTTCGAGAGCGGGCGAGGCAATGCCGCCTTTGTTCGTGTATGTGGCCGTTGGCTGCCCGGGGTATTTGAAGGGTGTGGTTGCAACATAGATTTGTGTCATGACCTGAAGGTTGATCGTGCCCTTGGTCTGGGTGACCAGCAAGTCTGGAAAGCCGTCGCAGTTGATGTCTTCCATTTTGGAAGCCGCTTCCCATTTCTCTTCGAGATTGCGCGGAATCCTAAAGCGCTCGTGTTGGGACCAGTCTGTGCCGTACGTGAAGTCAGCAAATTCATCGCTGAGAAACGCAACGCCCTTTTTCCCCTCCAACGCAAAGGCCTGGTAGGCCGGCAACCGATGCGTGATGTAGGTACTCTCGATCCGGCGGATTTCGCTGATGACGTCGCACGGCAGCAGTGCGATCTCCTTGTCCATCGTGCGCAGACTATAGCCTGAAGGCATGGGAAGCAACCATTCCTCAATGCCATCCGCGTCAAGATCAAGCGCGGTCTCTTTCAAGAACAGGGGTTCTTTCGAGCCGCTGGGCAGGAGGGAAACGAAGCGCGGCTGGGCCAGGACATCGAGTTTCTCCTGGCTGTAGCTCAGCACCGTCGCGCCGGCCGCGTCGGCCAGGACGATTTCGCGCGGGGCCGCTCCGTTACACTCGGCGAGAAAGAGCGTGCTGGTTTCAGGCGGGAGCGGATAGACCAGCGAAGGCCGCGCTGGATAGACCCCGCCGCTGTTGGCAAGAAACAGGGCAAGCTCCTTCTTCAAGGGCTCGCTCTTTTCATCGCAAGTCGCGGCGAGGTCGCGGCGAGAATGTCCTTCCGTTGATCGCCGTTGATGTCCTCGACGGCAACGTCCCAGACGTTTTCGCCGGTGTTCAGAACATACTGGGCCGGTTCGGCGGTCCCGGGTAAGGGGAAGGTGGCCCAGCAGGACAGAACAATGGTACAGGCGACGCACGAATGCTTCATAGGCAACGAATCCCTCTGGCAAGAAGAGTTCTTGGGAAGGCGGTCTGGTGGATCAGACCGCTGTGACCACGCCGCTATTCACCTCAGGAAAACGATTCCTGAATCTTCTGGCGCAACTCGGCCGCACGCTGGATGGCCTGCATGACACCAACTGCGCGCTCCCTGTCGCCATGCTCTTGCGCCATGGACAGTGCGCCGTTCAGGGCAAGCTGCATTTGGTCCAGTTGCTGGAGGATCATGGCCTTCATTTCCTGGCGGGGAGGTATGCGTGCCCTCAGAATTGCCCGCGGGCCCAGGTCAACACCGGCTTCTTCAAGCATATCCACCTCCGGAACGCCCTCGCCGCCGGGTCCAGACAGCAACAAGACCTCAGGGTGCCGCCCGAGAAACTCTTCCAGTTCCTTGCGGGTCAGGTGCCGGCAGATCTCATCGTGCTGGCAATGCGTCAGAAGCACTTCGAGTGGCACAACTGGTTCCGGCGACTGCCGCAGATAGCCGAGGCTTAACTCTTCGACGCGCTCCAGGTTCATCTGCGGTTGACTGGGAAAGGGGATGATGCTAATGGCTGTAACCTCCCGTAACCAGTGGGCCGGTCACGCTGGTTCCTCCAACAAGTTCGTCTCGGCAATTGTCCCGCCGGCGCCGATGCGCAGCGTCTTAATCTCGTGCGGCGCGAAGCGCACTGGATATTCCCGCCCGAGCGCCGGGAAACGCATCACAGTTTCTGCCACGTTCCCTGTGTATTCATAGGCCCGAACGATTATGTCTTCGCCTTCTTCGCCCTGCTTGAGAACGGTGGCCACCACCTGTGGGTGCTCCAGTTCCCAGAAGCTGCGGGCGCCCGCGCGCGGGCCGGGATGCGCGGATTCAACGTGGGGGAGAGGTGGCATATTGTACACCCAGGCTTGCTTGGCCACCTCTGCCTCGCGCCAGTCTCCCGCGTGGGGCACCAGACGGAGCCGGATCACATGCTCACCTTCATCCATGATAACAGGCATCTCCTCGAGAGATACAGAAATCGGATAGTGATGCGCATAGGCGGGACTGCGCAGAAGAGAGAGGCGGAGCGTGCCGTCGAGCGCATCGTATCCATACTGGCCGTTGTTCAATAGCGCCAAGCCATAAGGTTTCCCAGCGATCTCACCCGTAATGTCCACCCATTGCTGCGTGGGCTCTTCATGGCCCGTGGCCGGGCGAAATTCGTACCCGTAAGGGGAATCCGTCGTGACCTGGGCGGCTGTGATGCTTGTTTGGAAACCCATCTTCAGCATGCGGTAGCGCTCGTGCCAGTTCACGCGCAGCAGCAGGTCGATTTCCGGGCCTTCCCGATATAAGGTCCATTCCAGGATCGCCGTGCTCGCGTTGAACCGCGAGATAGATCGCACTGTTGCCAGTACCGGCCCCTCTTCCACGACCGCTATTCGTGCTTCCCCGAAACGCCCCGCCTCATGGCGGTATTCGAGCACATCATGGCTCCAGGTGTCGGAAGGATCCTCGAGGCAGACCAGGAAGCTTTCGCGCAGGATGTCAATGCCGGATTTCATGTCCCGCAATCGCGTTAGCTGCCCCGTCTGTGCGTCCAGTTCCAAGCGCCACCAGCGATTCTCAAGGTGCGTGTCCGAAGCAGTCATCGGCTCTTGCAGGCGCGGCGTTCCCGCCGCGTCCTCCCGCGCATGATAGCAGCGGTAGCCCAGCGCTGGGAGATCGGCCACAAAGGCGTGGCGAGCTTGCGCCACCGCGAGGTCGGTCATCGATTCCCCACGCACCGGCTGACAGGCCACGGGGCGCTCCTGGTCATCGAACAGCGACAGAGGCTGCTCAAGCTCGCGCGCAAGCACGGCTGAGACGACGACCGGTGTGCGCACCCGCCACGGCAGTGGATTAAACACCACGGCGGTGTTTCCGGGGGCGGTTGTGTCGATGCGCGACGCAAGGCGCTGCAACGCGCGGTTGGTGATCTCGTGCGCCGTGTGGCGGGCGCGGCCCAGTTGGTCTCGGGCGTCCTCATAGGCGCTTTGAATACTGGTCCCCGCGAGAATATCGTGAAATTGATTATAGAGAAGGTCTTTCCAGGCGCGCTCGAGTTCCTCCCGCGGGTACGGGACTCCTTCCTCGAGCCAGAGTACCGATGCGAAGCGTTCGGCAGTCATCAGCGCATGCTCGACGGCGCGGTTTAGCCGCTTCATCTCCGCATGGGCGCTGTAGCAGCCGCGTGCATGGTGCTGTAGTTCCTGCCGCACCACCGGCAGCTCCGGAAGGCTCGTTTCGGTGGCCTGAAAGTACTTTTCAAGCGTCGAAAAAACCACGTGCGGGGCCGCGGCATCCTGCTGCGCTGCCTGAATCTGTGCAATGGCGGCCTTTGTCGGGCCGCCGCCGTGATTGCCCACGCCGAAGAAGCCGAGGATATGCTTTTGACCGGGCGTCAGATGTGGATTCGAAGGAAGCGCGCGGATTCGCTCCGCCGTCTCGAGGTTCCCGTTGTAACTTTCCGGCAGATTGCTCGCGACGACCCGCGATCCGTCCGCCGCTTCCCACGAGAACGTGGTGCCGCCAGGATAGTCCTGTTCGACTTCCGGCATGGGGCGCATGTAGGCATAGTAGTCCAGGCCAAGTTTCCGGAGGATCTGCGGCAGCGTGCCGGCGTGGCCGAAGCTGTCCGGATTAAACCCGACGCGGGCGCGCCGGCCGAACGCTGCCTCGAAAAACCGCTGCCCGTACAGTCCCTGGCGCACGAACGCTTCCCCGCAGGGAATGTTGCAGTCCGGCTCGATCCAGAAGCCGCCGGCGAGTTCCCAGCGCCCTTCCTGGACCCGTCCCCGGATCTCCTCAAAGAGCGCCGGATCACACTCCCGCACCCACTGGTAGAAACAGGCGCTGCTGGCAGTGAAGCAGAACTCGGGCGTCTCGCGCATGCGCTCGAGCGCGCTGCGGAACGTTGCCCGCACTTCTTCATAGCCCTCCGTCCACCGCCACAGCCAGGTCGGGTCAATGTGACCGTGGCCGATCATGTGGATGGTATAGTGGTGATTAGGATGTTTCGTAACGGCCATGCTCATTCCCACGACTCACGAAGGAATTGTTGTCAAAGCAAGAAAAGACCCAGTTGCGGCGTCCCGGATGAGTTGAGGCGGAAGTCGCAGGCACAAAGTAAACTTTGCTTTAACTATAGATTTCGATGCGCCCCATCGGACCATTGTAAACAAGTCTCAAATGCCTTAGCAGGTCCCGGCCGAGAAGCATAATATACGGCTGTCTTCCTGATGAGAAATCCACGGATGCAGTCCGAGAACTTATTAGCGGGGGTAGAGTCGCGCCTTGTACCGTTATTTGGACCCGATAGCAAAGGCGATCAGTCAATCCGTCGGCATGTGCCATCTTGATTGTTCCGATCGGATTCAGGCCCATGGAGATGCATAGTCTCTCGTCAACCGCGCTTACGTTCGCGCCTGTGTCTATCAAAGCAAGCCCGACGACTGCTGCCACTGGATCAAGCCCCTCTGTCTCGCGCTGCCGCACAAATTGTGGAGTTGGCCCAACAGCCACTTGGATGACGGGGCCAACGGCCTCCAATAGCTCTGGAGGTGGAATGCCCGGCTCGTCTCCCGCCTGAGTTCTTTGATGGCCGCCGTAGCTGAATTCAAAGGCCGGCATGCAGGAGCCCCAAAGTGTAAGCCGGGATGCTCTCAATCGGTTCTTCGAGCAGTATTCGCTTAATCAGGAACGGTTGGTTGCCGAAAAGCCGGGCGCCCTCCTCATAGGCGTTATCTTGCGTGTCGAAGCAGCCGTACAACTGGGAGCCTTTGATGAGTGCAAATTTCCTGGGTGCCCTGGCGAACAGGTCGGATTGATGCACTTCAAAAAACTTCAACTCATCCGCAAGTATACTGATGTCTTGCATGTTTCACTCCTACGTTCTTTTTCTCATCGTAACACGCATGCCGTGAGTCTTCAAACGAAAAAAAGAGCTTCAAAGGTTCAAGATGGGATTTATCTCGCTATTTAGGAAAAAGATACTCCACCAGCTTCTCCGCCTCGCTGAAATCTGGCACCAGGATGTCCGCGCCGGCGCGCAACAGGCGCTTGTGCTTCGTCTCATCCCAGCCTTCGCCTCTCACTTCGTCCGAACACACGCCGAGGGCGATGCCGCCCTGTTCTTTAACATTGCGCAATTCGACCGGACCGTCGCCGATGGCCAATACCTCAGTGCCGTGCAGATCGTGCTGGGCGATGATTTCCCGGATGACCTTTTCCTTGCTGTACTCTTCTTTGCTGGGCAGCGCGCCCCAGATCTCCTCAAAGAACGGCGCGGCGCCCACCTTGGCGCACTCGTTGCGCACGTCGTCGCGGTCGGTGCCGCTGAACACGTACATGTGCACGCCTTGGGCGCGGAGCAGTTCAAGGAAGCGCAGTGCGCCCCGTACCGTGACCTGTTCGGCCGTCAGTTCACCGGCGGCCAGCTTGGCCAGCCGTTCGCGCACGGGAACCATGAGCCGGTCGTTATAGATTTGCTTGTAGCCCGCGGGATCCAGGATCTCGTCCTCAGGCACGAGGCCGTGCTTCCGGATCATTTCGACAAGGCGCTCCATCTGAAAGATCGTCTGGATGCCCGTGGTCTCATCGATCATTTCGTCCACGGCCCGGATGATTTCGGGCGTGGGGGGGTGCGTGCCGCAGATCATTTCGACGCACACCGGCGCCATGATGCCCTGCCAGCCTTCGCGCAGCAGGCTGATCGTGCCGTCGAAGTCAAACAGGACGTGTTTGAACTGACCGCGCGGTATTTCGTGGATGATCTCGATTTCGGTCCCGGGCAACAGCTTCTTGCTCATGAGTTTCCTTCCTGGAAATGAATAAAAGAAACAAACCGCGGGAGGGCGAGCGTACCCGCGAGCAGGTTGAGGTCCTGCAAACAACAAATAGGTAAATGGCAACTCAACCTGCTCGCGGGTACGGTCGCCCTCCCGAACACGCTCGCTCTCCCGCCAACCGGATTAGTCCACCATGAATTCGACCAGGGTATGGATGGGAATCTCGCGGAGACGTTCCCGCCCTTTGAGCGGGGGCAATTCTACCAGAAACGCGGCCTCAACTAACTCGACCCCCAGCCGCTGGAGTAAGCGGTGGACGGCGGCCATGGTGCCGCCGGTAGCGAGGAGATCGTCGATGACGACCACGCGCTGGCCGGCGCGCAGAGCGTCCGCGTGGATTTCCACCGTGGCCGTGCCATACTCGAGTTCGTATTCTTCCTTGATCGTGGTGCCCGGCAGTTTGCCCACCTTGCGTACCGGAACAAACGGCAAACCCATTGCATAGGCCAGAGTCGCGCCAAAGATAAACCCGCGCGCGTCTATTCCCAGAATGGCGTCCAACTTTTGGCTGCTATAGCGCTCTTTCCAGCCGTCAATGACCTGCTGGAACGCTTCCGGCACCAGGAGCAGCGTGGTGATATCCTTAAACTGGATGCCTGGTTTGGGGAAGTCCGGAACATTACGTATCAATGGCGCCAGATCAAGCATGGACCCTTTAGCCCCGTAGCCATGGCGCCTGCGCGAATGCTTCTGGATTCCCGCCTTCGCGAGAATGACGCTTCCTGGGCGATTCTTGCACGTTTTATCATTCCCGCGAAGGCGCGAATCCAGAAGCGCCGCTAAAGACGCCTTAACCGAACACAACCTCTAAAACCTGAAATCGTCCTCGTGCTGCGTGACATAGCCGCGCAGGCGCTTCATCACGTCTTTTTCAATCTGCCGGATGCGTTCGCGCGTCAGCTTGAATCGCTTGCCTGTCTCTTCCAACGTGTGCGCCTTGCCGTCGGTCAGTCCGTACCGGTAGCGCAGAATGTTGGCTTCCCGGTCCGTCAGCTCCTTCATCAACTCCTCCATCTGCTGGTCCATCTCGATCTGTTCGATGGCGCGATCCACGCGCCGCGGCTCGACACTCTCGGGGATGCCCCGCCCAGGCTCCACATCGGTACTTTGCGGGTTCTCCAAAGGCGACACCGCCTCCACGAACGCCTGGAGCTTCTTCACCTCCGTCATCTTCATGCCCAACTCTTCCGCGATCTCTTCAATTTCGGGCTGTTTGCCCGAGCGAATGTACAGTTCCTCCGCCACCTTCTTGTAGCGGCTGACATTGTCCGTAATATAGACCGGGATCCGGACCGTGCGCCCATGGTTCGACAGCGAGCGGGTGACCGCCTGGCGGATCCACCACGTCGCATAGGTCGAGAACTTGCAGCCCCGCTCCGGATCGTAGCGGTCCACGGCCTTCATCAGGCCCAGATTGCCTTCTTCGATGAGGTCGAGCAAGGGTAGGCCGTAGTACAGGTACTTCTTCGCGATGCTGACCACCAGGCGCAGATTGGAAATAATGAGCTTGCGCCGCGCCGCGGTGTCGTTTTGCAGCGCAAGACGCGCCAACCGCACCTCCTCGGTAGGCGACAGCAGCGGAATCTTGGAGATTTCCGCCAGATACGTACTCAGTCCATTCTCTCTCGAATCAATCATCGCGGACAAACTGCCTTTTCCGGTCATCCTGAGCGAAGCGAAGGATCTCTTGCCACATCGACTCTACCCATGACAGTTATATTCGGCAGCAACGGTCTTATTACTTAGAACAGGGGCCGGACATGCCCTTCAGCCAAAGATAGGAGCCGCGGTGCGCCCAGAAAGGCAAACCGTCCCACATGCCCTGCAAAAAACCAGAACAGTTGTCAAGCGTTCTTTATTGCAGGACGTCGTTGCCAGGCGCCTTCAGTCTGGGTGAACGCGCACTCCTTTCCCGAATCCCATCATAGCGGAGCACGCTGGCGCGTTCAATTGTGGCTTTCGACGCCTGCCTCGTCCGCTCCGTCCGATGACAACTGGTCGGACTGATCCGTCGGATCGGACGGATCGGACTGATTGAACAGCCCTCAA
Organism: Candidatus Hydrogenedentota bacterium; assembly: GCA_016182645.1. Taxonomy (GTDB): domain Bacteria; phylum Hydrogenedentota; class Hydrogenedentia; order Hydrogenedentales; family JACPGD01; genus JACPGD01. The sequence goes on from JACPGD010000093.1 coordinate 8,833, forward strand.
ACACAAAACACCGTACACATTCCCCATTGACTTCCGCGCGCAGTGCTCGACACAATCCCCGCATCGAGAGGAGACCACGCAAGCACTATGTTCAACGAGCACGAACGATATATGCGCTATGCCCTCCGCGAGGCGGAGCGCGCCTTGGAAGCGGGGGAGGTGCCGGTCGGCTGCGTCATCGTGCACGAGGGCGAGATCATCGGCAAGGGCCACAACCAACGCGAGACGCTGCAGGATCCGACCGCGCACGCTGAAGTGCTGGCCATTACGGCGGCGGCCGCGCACCTGGGAAGCTGGCGCCTCGAAGATACGCGCATGTATGTCACGCTGGAGCCCTGCCCGATGTGCGCGGGCGCGATCATCCTTGCCCGCATTCCGGAAGTCTATTTCGGGGCGCATGACCCCAAGGCCGGCGTCTGCGGCACCTTGATGAACCTCCTGGAAGACGAGCGCTTCAATCACCAGCCTACCCAGCTTCATGCCGGGTTATTGGCGGAGGAATGCGGCGGCCTGCTGACGGGCTTCTTTCGGGCCCTCCGCCAAAAGGGGAAGTCACGGGTGGGGGACGCCGGGGCGCCTGAAAACTCGGCCGTGCGGCCGGGTTGCACCGGAGAAACGGAATAGGACCTACAGGGGATCTATGTCCTATAGGTCCTATTCGGGCGCCGGGGGACGCCTGAGGAGTACGAGCAGCAGTACCAACGGCTGCAGGGCCTTGATGCTGTGGGGCAACCGCGGGGGGATGTGGATTAACGCCCCGCCTGTCAGACGGTGCGTCGTCCCACCCAGGCGCACTTCCGCTTCACCCTGGAGAATCTGGAGCAGGGCCTCCATGCTCGAGGTGTGTTCGGTCAGTTCTTGCCCGGCCGACATGCCGAACAGCACGATGCGCACGCTGTCATTCGATAGTATCGGGCGGCTTAAAATGCCATCCTCCGGAATGGACACCTCACCCCGCAGACTGTGGAAAACTTTGCAGCCATCCTCAGATTCCACCTCGTGCCCCTCCCCCACATGCGGTTGTCGAATACGCTCTAACACTTAATTTCCGCATTCTTGCGTGCGTAATACCACCAGTTCAGGACAATGCAGGACACATAGTAGGCGGTGAACCCATACAAGGCGTACTCGGGAGTTCCCGCTTCAATCTGGGTCGCAAATATAGTGGGAATAAGGAAAGCGCCGTAGGCCGCTACGGCCGAGGTCCAGCCCAACACCGGCCCCGCCAAGTCCTTGGGGAAAATGACCGCGATCATTCGGAAGGTCGAGCCGTTTCCGATCCCGGTGGTGGCGAAGAGCAGGATGAATAGCAGCAGGAAGGGCAGGAAATACTTTTCCGGCTGCGGCGAGGCACTGGCGATTCGGATAACCCAGGCGCAGCCCAGGGCCGCTGCCACCATGATAACGGTGTCCCATTGGGTAACGCGCGCCCCGCCAAGTTTGTCCGACAACCACCCGCCCACCGGCCGGATCGCCGCGCCCATGGCCGCACCGAGGAACGCGTACTTCAGAATATCGGGCGCATTGGGGTTCACCACCGCGCTGGCCAGCGCCACGCCATGTTCGTCGACGCGGATATAGCCAAAAACGTCCTTCAAGAGTTTCGGAAACGCATTGGAGTAGCCGATGAAACTGCCGAAGGTCATGACGTACAGGTAGGTCATGATCCAATTGTGCTTATTACCAAAGATGGAAAACTGGCGGCGAAGGTTCTGACGGGTCTGAGCGGGCGTGGCATAGCGCATGAGACCCATGGTCACCGCGATGGCAATCAGTACGATGAAAAGTGTTTCCAGGAGATCCGGCGCAAACGTCCAGGACGGGGCTTGGAGCAGCAGCAGGACGGCGACAGTCACTCCTGCAAAGCCCAGCAGTTCGAGCCAGAAGAACCGTCCGTAGGCGGCTAAAGCCGAGCCAAAACTGTGCTGAGGGAGGTTGTTCATGAAGAGAAACGCCAACAAAGCACAAGCCGCCAGAATCGGCACCCAAACTAGGCTGGCGTTGTGTAGCCAGATATTCTCTCCCTTTAGGGGATAGGATGTGCCGCCAAAAATGCCAATGGTGACAATCCAGGGGATAACAAACTGGAAGATCGACACACCCAGGTTCCCTAGCCCGGCATTGAGGCCGAGTGAGAGTCCCTGGACCCGTTTGGGGAAGAAAAAGCTGATATTGGACATGGACGAGGCGAAAGCGCCGCCACCGACCCCCGAGAAGACTGCCAAGACTATGTAGGTCACAAACGGCGTCTCTGGGTTTTTTAAGGCCAGCCCAGTGCCGAGTGCGGGGATAATTAACAGCAGGGTGGTCAGGAATTTTACGTTACTGCCGCCACAGATGGCCACGGCAAACGAGTTCGGGATGCGTAAGGTGGCCCCGGCCAGCCCGGCCACTGCCGGCAGCGTGTACAGGAGGGCTTTATAGGCATTTCCCGTCTGAGGTTGCCCATCCACCCCCGGAAAGGCATAGAGCGAAGGGTTGGCATCGTGTAACCCTTGCATCATGCCAATGATCATGCTCCAGTAGATCCAGACACCAAAAGCCATCAAAAGATTTGGTATCGAAATCCAAAGATTGCGAAACGCGACGCGTTTCCCCGTGGCGTCCCAGAAGGTTGCATCTTCGGGATCCCAACGCTCCAGCTTGCCCATGTCAAATCCCCCGCATCGGTGCGCGCCCTCAGGCCCTTTCCGCAACCGCATGGATATGGTCCATGGTCCGAACAAGGGTTGAAGCTCGTGCGTTTAACATCTGCTGAATGACGTAGTGCATCCAGACCAGACAGACCGCGGACAACCCGGCGAAGAAGATCCAGCAGGTAATCCACAACCCGGTCCATTCCAGCATGTATCCAAAGATGATCGGGCAAACGAATCCGCCCAATCCTCCAAGGACGCCGACAATGCCGCCGACCACACCAACTTCCTTGGGAAAGTAATCGGGAATGTGCTTGTAGACGGCCGCTTTTCCAATGCCCATCATGATACCAATAATGAAGACCAGCGCGGTAAATACCCAGACATTGGCCTGGAAGTAGATGTGTGTGACGCCGCGGGCCAGGAGTTGACGTTTTTTCACCTGATCACCCACCTGCACCGCCGCTTCCTGCCAGGTGGTCATCGTGGGAAACACCAACAGGTCCTGTATCCGCTGCTCTTCACTCAATGAGCCATCGTGATTCTGCTTCAGCGGATAATGAACGTCGTCCACCACAATTTCCGCCGGCAAGACCGCAGTCACCGTTCCACTCCGCTTGGCGAGCACCCCCTTGCCAGGCGAATGGATGTCCATCCGGGGGAAAATGAGTAAGGCACAACTGACCAACGACACGCCGAAGACCCAATACATCACCCGCCGTGCCCCATATCTGTCTGAGAGATAGCCCCCCAGCGCCCGGATGACTCCCGAGGGTAGACTGAAAATCGAAGCCAGCAAGCCCGCCAAAGCCAGTGGCATCAGATAGACGCTGACATAATAGGGAATGAGCCACTGCGACAGGGCGACAAAACCACCGAAGACCAGGAAATAATAGAGGCCGAAGCGCCACACCCGCGCGTGGCGAAGGGGCGAGAGGCGCTGCGAGAAACTGGTGATATGCGAGTCATCGACTTTCTTCGGCCAGGCAAGCAGCATGAACACCACGGCCATGAGCACCAACCCCAGCGCGTAGATCCTCGGCATCTGCCGCCAACCCTCCACATTCTCCCCGCCGTTGGTCAGCCAGCGGAGGAGCATGGGCGCGCCCATGCTCCTCCGCTGGCTGACCAACGGCGGGGAGAATGTGGAGGGTTGGCGGCAGATGCCGAGGATC
>JACPGD010000093.1:12652-13996 GCA_016182645.1 Candidatus Hydrogenedentota bacterium
GAACCACACGGAAGTATACGCGATGCCCACGGCGAATGCAGTGCCGGCAAAGCCGAACCCGAGGCTGGCGAGGAAGAATTCACCGTACGAATCGGCATAGCTCAACCAGAACATGGGAAGGGCGGAGAGAAGCATGACGCCAGCGTAGACGTATTTCCCACCGTACTTGTCCGTCAAGATGCCCACTGGCAGGCGGAGTAGTGAACCGCTCAAGACGGGAATGCCAATCAGCCAGCCAATCTGCGAATCCGACCAGTGAAAAACCTGGCTCTCAATGAGAAAGGTGACTAGGACCCCGTTTAGCATCCAACATGCGAAACAGACGGTAAAAGCCACCGTGTTCAGCGTTAGTACGGTAAGTGCTTTCCCCCGATCTTGCATGGTCTACACCCCTGAATCTGACTGGAACAACCCCAGATAAGATGCATCTCAAATACATGTTCGCCAAAGGATATCAACACCCCTCATCTAAGATCAAGCAGGCACCGCGCCGTTGAACCAATTCTATAGGCCCTCAACCCGCTTGGCCACAGACGCTAATTCGGGTAGGCCATTCTCCGCTCGGTTGAGGTAGAAATACGCTACCGCACTGAAATCGTCCTGGCGGTACATGTTGGTCCAGCCGTCGGGGATACTCTGGTCTTTCAGATCGCGCGGGGGATCGAGCAAGGGGATGAAGGCGTTGTCCGGGTTGACGCTGACGGGGACCACGGGGACGTTTTTCTCGAGCAATTCCAGCACCTGCTTCTTGCCGGCGCCGCCCATTTGCTGGATGGTGACGCGGATGTCCTGGTGGAAGTAGACGGGGTCGGGTACGTGGTAGCGGTAGAAGGAGAAATGCCCGGCTTTGCCGTCGGCTTGGAGGCAGCCTTGGTAGCGGTGGGCGTATTCGCCCTGACCCCAACCCGTTCCAATGTAGTCTTCCGTGCCGGTACCGACAATGGTGGGGAACTCCCCGTCACCGTCGAGGTACATCTTCACTTCACCTTCGCCCCACCAGCCCGCATTGTCCGGATGCGTGATGACGCCGATGTTGGCGCCGAGAAAGCGTCCGCTACCCGTGACGCGGGAGAGAATCTCGAAGTCCTTGCGCAGTTCCGTCCAGCGTTCACGCCGCCACGTGGCATGAAAATAGAGCGCGGCCTCGGGCTGGGCCGGCTCGATGGTGAAGTCGATGTCGTAGAAGAGCTTTTCCAGGTTCCGGCCAGATTCGTTGGTCAGCGTGATGCGCGCGCCCGTGCGAAAAGGCATGGGAACATAGCAATTGAAAGAGCGGCCTTCTGGATTGGAGAAGAATTCGTTCTCAAACTTGGCCATATGACCGAGAATGGCGCAGAAGAAATC
>JACPGD010000057.1 GCA_016182645.1 Candidatus Hydrogenedentota bacterium
CGGCGGCAATGATTTGGTTCTCCTCCTGGTTGCGCGCGCCCAGGATAAGCTGGTAGCCCGCGCGCGCGAATTCAGCCGCGGTGGCGCGCGCCATCGCCGAAGTCGCGCCGAGAATCATCACCGTTTGCGGTCCGTTTTCAGGCGTCGCCATGGCCGGTCCCCCCAGGCACAATGCCGAGCCGCCGCGCCATGGAACTCGTGAGTTTGTGCTCGGGATCGAGCCGTTCCTTGAGGGCGCGGAATTCCGGCAGGCGCGGGTACATGGCGGCAATCGTCTCGGGCATCGCCGCGGCATCTTTCGCCAGGTAGAGACGCCCGCCATGCTCGAGCAAGATCGCGTCGAGTTCGTGCAGGAACGGGATCAGCCCCGGCCGGTTCGGGATGTCCAGCGTCAGCGTGTACCCGCGTATCGGGTGCGAAAGCAGTCCCGGATTGCCCGCGCCAAAACATTTGAGCACCGCCAGAAACGAAGCGCGGCGCGACTGGCTGAGCCGTTCGAGCACGCGCACCAGGCCCTGGCGCTGGTCGATGGGCAGCGTGGCTTGGTACTGCACGAACCCCGCCTTCCCATACATCCGGTTCCAGTCGAGGATGCGGTCAAGCGGGTAGAAATACTTATCGTAGTGGACGATGACCCCCTGTGTGCGCAGGTGGCTCGCGTAGAAGAGCGTATTGAAGGCCTTGATGCTCAGTGGATTGAGCACGAACGAGGGAAAATCCAGCGGAATGCGCTTCTGGCGCGCGCGCGGCGCGGCGAGCGGCGCCGCTTGCAGCCGCGCGGGCAGGTGTTCCGGCAGCGCATGGTCCCCCTGCATGAGGATCGACCGGCCCAGCGCCTTGCCGCCGGCCAGGCAATCCACCCAAGCCACGGAATACTTGTAGCGCTCGTCCGATGCCGCCATGGTGCCCAGCGCATCGTCCAAGTCCGGCGACTTATGGTAATCCACGCGGACATACGCGCTCTGCACTCCGTGCAAGCGCAGGCGGGCCGTCAGAATGATCCCCGTCAAACCGATGCCGCCCACGGTCGCCCAGAAAATGTCCGCATGGTCGCTGGGAGAACAGACCATGATCTCGCCGCTCGGCAAGAGGAGCGTCATCGATTCCACGAACTGGCCGAACGTGCCGTCGCGGTGGTGGTTCTTCCCGTGGATATCGTTGGCAATCGCGCCGCCCACCGTGACGAATTTCGTGCCCGGCGTCACCGGCAGAAAAAATCCGCGCGGCAGAAAGACATCGAGGATCTCGGCCAGGCTGACCCCCGCCTCGCATTCGAGCACCCCGCTGGCGGGATCGAATCCGATCATCCGGTTCAGTCGGGTCATCGCGAGCACGGCCCCAGCTTCGTTCACCGAAGTGTCGCCATAACTGCGGCCCAACCCGCGCGCAATCAAGCCGGCCGCCCCGGCGCCCGACAGAATCTCCCACAGCGCCCGGCGTCTTTCCGGGCGGTAGACCTGGCATGGTCTCGGGTCCAGCCGCCCCCATCCGGCCAGCCGTTCAGATGTGGCCGATTCCGTCAAGTAGCTTCCCCTTCCAGTACGCGTGGGTCAAAGAGTGCGCAGTATAGCCAGCGTGCCCGCATGCAGACAAGCGACTGAGGAGGCGCGTCCAAGAATGCCGGATACACCCACCGCCTGGCCCGGCCAAGTTTTACCGCAAATCTAGTGGAAATCTAGAGAAATCTAGGGGAATCTGGGGACGCTACAAGGTAGCGTCCCCAGATTCCCACCAGATCCCCCAATCGTTCGTTATTCGGCGATCCGCAGAATTTTCGCCTCGCCAGCCTTCAGGGGTACGCGGAAGCTGTTCAAGTCCGAAGAGGTCACGGACTCGTTATCGCAAAGTTTCAAGAGGCGGACACCATCCAAATCGCGCTGTAGAATTCGGTAGCGCTTGTCGGCGGTCATGCGGACGCCGAGGTCGGCCACGGCGTCAAAGTCACTCCAGTTGATAAGCACAATCAGCTTGTCGGCGGTCATGCGGACGCCGAGGTCGGCCACGGCGCCAAAGTCACTCCAGTTGATAAGCACAATCAGCTTGTCGGCTTGAAGAAGGTCTTGACCGTCTCGGGGTAGCTCCCCTTTTCTTGCAGGTCGGGGTCGAAATAGCCGACCTTCCCATCGTCGTTCAGTCCCTTCAGAAGCGGCTGCGGATAGGGATTGCCCAACTCGTCCGTCTCTCCCCGCGCCCCAATCGCAATCACCCGAACGCCTTTTGCCACGGCGGCGGCGAGAGTGCCAAACGCTGTCATGCTCATCGAGTACGGAAACGGCAGGATGATGACCTTGAAGGATTCCGCGTGTTCCCACGCCTCGGCGTGATCCTGGAAGTAGGTCTCGAACAGATAGCCGTTCTGTAAAAGCTGAAGCGCCAGCCAGTGGAAATGGTCGAATCCCCGTGTGTTGTCGATGCGGTCACCAGGGTAGTCGCCATAAAGAACCTTCAATTGGAACCAGTCCTCGCTTGCACGCGAGCGAAGAATGGCGATGTCTTGCGGAATCCGTGCGGTCCGTCCTCCCCAGGCGGCCAGGGTGTCCAGCATCGAGAACGCCAACTTGACGCCTTCGCGTCGCCTCTGGATCGGGTCGAGGTTGACGGCATGGTTGTAACGCCAGAAGTTTAGCGAAGTCGCCCCGTTCACCGCGCCTCCCAAGACCGCTCCGATGTAGCAGATATGCGGATACGTCTCGGCACAGAGCGGGTTCTTGTCGGGGGCCGCGCTGCCCCAACTGTAATTCAAGGTCAGTTGGGCCTGCCGATTAGGCGTCGAGGCGCGCGCATCGGCGTTTCTTCATTTGCCTTCCCCCTGGCCGTGTGCTATGATACGCGGCTTGTAACCACCCCGCACCCGCGAGGGTGACCCTTTTTTGTCTCCAAAGGAGGTGAATTCTGTTGAGAACTTACGAAGCGCTGTACATCGTGTCGGCGGCAGTCGATGACGATGGCATCCAGACGATGGCGAAGGACACCGAAACCCTTGTGGCGAACCACGGGGGGGCTATCGTGCGCTCGGAGATCTGGGGCAGACGGAAACTGGCCTACGTAGTCAAGAAGCAGTCGGAAGGCAACTATATCCTGTTGCGTTTCCAGGCGAAGCCTGACTTCATCGCGCGGCTTGAATCGACCTTCAAGCTGAACGAGTCCATTCTCCGCTATCTGATCGTCCATCTCGATGAGCCCGCGTTACGCCTGGAAGAGGAACAGCAACGGCGCAAGCGGGAGGAATTGGCCCGCTCGAGCGCCCGTGCTGAAGACGATGACGATGATCAGGACGCGGTACCGGTCCCGGGACGCCGCGGTCACGCCGATGATGATGAGGACTGAAGCGTAAAGGGGCGTCGTTATGGCAGACCTCCGGGTTCCCGATCTGAACAGAGTGCTTATTGCCGGCCGGCTCACCCGTGATCCCGACCTGCGCTACACCACGAGCGGCACGCCTTATTGCCGCATCGGCATCGCCTGCACCCGCTACTACAAGGCGAAGGATGGCAGCCGCGCGGAAGAGACCGTGTTCGTGGACGTGGCCGTGTGGGGACCGTCCGCCGAGTGGGTGGGCGAACGCCTGCGCAAGGGGCGTCCGGTCATTGTTGAAGGCCGGTTGCGCTCGGACAGTTGGGAAGACAAGGAGAGCGGCCAGAAGCGCAGCAAGATCGAGATCAACGCCCAGCGGGTGATGCCGCTCGATTGGGACGAGGCTTCCCGCGGCAGTGCGGAAACGCAGCGCAGCGCCCCGCCCGTGGCGGCGGCCGCGCCGGCAGCAGCGCCCGCTCCCGCAGCCCGGCCGCAACCGCGGGTGATCGAAGAACCGATCCCCGAGGACGACATCCCGTTCTGATCGCCCCGCACGCTTCGCACTACCAAAGGAAAACGGATTAGACGTATGGCTAGAATTTCCGCGAAAGCAAAGGCAAAAATCCGCGAGAAGCGCTCGAAGAAACGGAAGAAGCGCTCCTCTCGTTCAAAAGTGAGCCGGCTCACGGTCGATCGCGTCGTCTTTATCGACTACAAGGACGTCGCGATGCTCAAACACTATGTGACCGAGCGCGGCAAGATCATTCCGCGGCGCATTACAGGCGCCTCGGCCAAGCACCAGCGCATGCTGACGGAAGCCATCAAGCTGGCGCGCCAGATTGCGTTGCTGCCGTATTCGGCGGACTGAGCGGCCCCACCGCGCATGAACGATTATGCTGAGCTTTGTCTCCATAGCCGTGGGCCACTTCGCGGCAGCGCTCCTCATTGCGTTGCTGCAACTGGATCCGCTCGCGCTTTTCCTGCTGCCGCCCGCGGTTGCGGTCTACTGGGCGGAAGAAAAGCCGCGGCATAGTGTTGCGTTGGTCGCCTTGGCGGCCGCCGCGGCGCTCGTGGCCACGGCCTCTCTTGCGGCGGCGGGAATCTATGCGGCGTTCGCTTCCCTGGGGATACTGCTCGGCTGGACGTTCACGCGGCGCTGGCCCTACGGGCGTTGCGTCGCGGCCGTCACCGCCGCCGGGTTCACCCTCTACGCCGCGCTCCTCTTGGCGCGGTGGGACGTGATGCGGCAGGTGGGCCGCGCCTGGATGTCCGCGCAACTGCGCGAAGTCGAGCGCTTCGCCAACGGGGAAAACGCGACTGCCGAAGCCATGACGCAAGCGCTCCAGTGGTTCAGCGAACATTGGGACCACCTGGCCCTGGGCATGCTCTTCGGCATGGTCCTGCTCGGCATGGGCTTTGTGGTGTCCGGCGCCGCCGCCTGGCTCCGGCGCCGCGGCGAAGACCGCGTGCCCGCAGGCGGTTTCCGCGAGTTGCGCCCGCCGGAGCACCTCGTGTGGGCCGTGATCCTCGTTGGTGCGCTGTGGTTTGTGGACCAGCGCTGGACCCATGACCTCCTGCGCGCCTTCACCTGGAACAGCGCCGTCGGGTTGACGTTTATTTATTGGCTCAATGGGTTCTCCGTCCTGGTCTTCGCCATGACGGTGTTCAAGGTCCACCCCTTCGTCTTTTACAGCGTCGTGGTGGCGGTGTTGATGCTCCGGGTGCATACCATCCTCGCCACCTTCGGCCTCTTCGATACGTGGTGGGATTTTCGGCGGAAATGTGCGAAGGTGATGGAGGGGCGCCGGCTTCGTGAATCGCACGATGACCGGGAGTTGTAGGCAGATGAGCAAGAATGGCCCGCTGGACGGGTGAACCTTGAACCTTGAATGGAGTGCCGGTAATGAATGTGATTCTGTGTGAGGACATCGACAACCTGGGCGATATGGGCCAGAAGGTGAAGGTGGCCGCGGGCTACGCGCGCAACTACCTCATCCCGCGCAAGCTCGCCGTCCCTATCGACTCCGCCAGCGCGCGGCAGATCGAACATGAACTGCGTATCATCAAGCGCCGCGAGGAAAAACGCCGCGCGGAGATGGCGCAGGTCGCCAAACAACTCGATGGCGTGATTGTCGAGTTCGAGATGCGCGCGGGCGAGGGTGACAAGCTGTACGGCTCCGTGACCACGGCCCAGATCTCCGAAAAGATCGAGGCGTTGGGCTACCACATCAGCCGGAAGCACCTGGCGCTGCCCGAACCGATCAAGACCCTGGGCACGCACACCGCCACGGTCAAAATGCCGGGCGGCATTACGGCCCAGGTCAATGTTCGCGTGCTGCCGCTGGCCGTGGAAGAAACCCCGGCCGTCGATGCGGAAGTGGCTGCGGCCGAAGCTTCCGATGCCGCCTTCCACGCGGAGGAAGCGGAGGCCCGCATCCAAGAATTCGAGTAACATGGCCGTCCGGGGCAAGACCGCCGCGCGCCGCGGCGAACCCGTTTTTGACCGCCAGCCCCCGCAAAGCGTGGAGGCGGAACAGGCGGTGCTCGGCGCCATGCTGCTCAACCCCGAGGCCGTCGGTGCTGCCATCGAAGTGCTGCACGACGCCGCGGAAGACGTGTTCTACGTCGAAGCGCACAGGCTCATCTACAACGCGATGATGGACCTGTTCCGCGCAAACATGCCCGTCGATACGACCACGCTTATCGATCGGCTGATGCGCAGCAACAGCCTGGATGGGGCCGGCGGCGCCAGCTACATTGTCGAGCTGACCGGCGCCGTGCCCACGTCGGCCAACATCAATTATTACGCCCAAATCGTCCTCGAGTCCGCGCTGCTCCGCCGGATCATCACCACCTGCGCCAACATCGAACAAGACGCTTATAACGCGCAGGAAGGCGTCGACCAGCTCCTCGATCGCGCCGAAGCCGATATCTTCGCCATTGCCCAAAAGCGGCAGCTCAACCCCATTTATCCGGTGGCGTCCCTGCTCGAAGCCGGCATCAAACGCATCGAAGCGCAAATGAAAACCGACGGAGGCGTCACCGGCGTCGCCACGGGCATCCACAAGCTCGACGAAATGCTTTCGGGCTTCCAGCAAAGCGACATGATCGTCCTCGCCGCCCGCCCGTCCGTCGGGAAGACTGCCCTCAGCCTCAACATTGCCTCACACGCCACCACCAAGAATGGCAAAGGCGTGCTGCTCTTCAGCCTCGAAATGGCCAAGGAACAACTCGTCCAGCGCTTGTTGTGCATGGTGGGCCACGTCGACAGCGACCGTCTCCGCAAGGGTTTCCTGGCCAAGGCGGAATTCCCCAAGCTGCAGCGCGCCGCCGATACGCTCAGCCGCGCCAAGCTGTACATTGACGAATCCGCCAACATCGGCATCCTGGAACTGCGCAGCAAGGCGCGCCGCCACATGACCCAGCATCCCGTTGATTTGATCATCATTGACTATCTCCAACTCATGAGCGGGGCGAGCCGCGCCGAAAACCGGCAGGTGGAAATAGCCGAGATCTCCCGCTCGATCAAAGGTATCGCGCGCGAGCTCAAGGTGCCCGTCGTCGCGCTCAGCCAGTTGAGCCGCGAAGCGGAAAAAGACGACACGGGCATGCCCAAGCTCTCGCACCTGCGCGAATCCGGCGCCATCGAACAGGACGCCGACGTGGTGCTGATGCTCTCCCGGCCGCCGGCACACGAGCAGGAAGGCCGTGAAAACGTCGTCCGTCTCACCATCGCCAAGCAGCGCAACGGCCCCACCGGCCATTTCGATCTGCTCTTCGAGAAAAATGTCCAGAGTTTCCGCAACCTCACCGATGGCCCCGCTGAAGCGGAACCACCCACCGGCGGCATGCGCGAGGACTATGACATCGAAGAGCCCTTGGACGATGACGACGCACCGTTTTAACGTCTTCGGTATCGTTTGGCGGGATCTGTAGCGTCCGGTCTCTGTGCCGGACGCGACCAACGTCACCAATGAAGATAAGCCACGGTCTTCGTCCACTTCGTCAACCGCTCTTTTTCGGGAAGTGGAGAAGCGCCGCAAAAGTGGCTATACTTACGTCTAATCGTAACATTGTTGCCAGAAGAGGTGTGTGTTGTGAAAGCGGTGTTGGCTCTGGAAGACGGCAGTGTATTCGAGGGGCGGGCGGTTGGCGCGCCGGGTGAAAGCATGGGCGAACTGGTGTTTAACACGAGCATGACCGGCTACCAGGAAATCCTGACCGATCCCTCCTATGCCGGCCAGATTGTCACGATGACCTACCCGCACATTGGCAACTATGGGGTGAACGCGGAGGACGTTGAGTCGCGGCGGCCCTTCGTGAATGGCTTCGTGATGAACGAGTGCTGCCAGGCGCCCAGCAACTGGCGCGCGACGCTGGGCCTGCCGGAATACCTCAAGAAACATGGCATCGTTGCGATTGACGACGTGGACACGCGCAAGATAACGAAGTTGCTGCGGACAAAAGGCAACCAGAAGGCCATCATCAGTACGATCGACTTTGACGCTGCATCGCTGGTGCGGAAGGCGAAGAACGCGCCGGACATGAGCGGGAGCGATTACGTCAAGGAAGTGACCGTGCATGAAGACTACGAGTGGGAAGATCCCGACGTGCCGCGCTATCGCGTGGTGGCTTTCGATTTCGGGATCAAGCACAACATCCTGCGCAAGCTGCGTGAACTGGGATGCGACATCGTCGTCGTACCGGCCACGGCCACGCCTGAAGAAATCCTGGCACACCAGCCTGACGGCATTTTCCTGTCCAACGGCCCCGGCGATCCGGCCGCGCTGACCTATATTCACCCCACCATCCGCGCGCTGATGGAAACGGGCACGCCCATGTTTGGGATCTGCCTCGGCCATCAACTCATCGCGCATGCCCTGGGCGGCAACACGTTCAAATTGAAGTTCGGCCACCGCGGCGCCAACCAGCCCGTCCTCGACACCGACACCGGCCGCGTCGAAATCACCTCGCAGAACCACGGCTTCGCCGTCGATCCCGCCTCGCTCGATCCCGAGCACGTCCGCGTGACCCACATCCACCTCAACGACAACACCTGCTCCGGGCTTGAACACCGCACTTTGCCCGTCTTCAGCGTCCAATACCACCCGGAAGCCTCCCCCGGCCCCCACGACAGCCGTTACCTCTTCGAGCGCTTCGTGGGCATGATGGAGTCGGCGCGCGCGAAGCACGCTTAGCGCCCATATTACAGGCCGCTCAAGGTTGCACAAGATATCCTATTCAGGGCCAGCCTCAACCAATGACTGTAGCCCTGTGCGAACCTTTCCGGGGATTGCCACAGATCGCCGTTGCACCTGATCTAAGCATACACAGGTTATCTCTGCAATGGCCGCCATCTCATCGCTGTGGGCTCGTTTCATCCACTCAACAAACGTCACTGACTTGGTGCCGATCCTTCTGACAGCCCCTTCAATTGTGACAAGGGCTCCAGCGCGAAGCTCGCTCTTATATTCCACAACGTGTTTAACATCTGCAAAACTTACGCCAAAATTGTCTGCTCCCTGTGACCAACCTGCAGCCGCGAGCAGGTGCAGGGTTCCCTGGTCGAACATGCCCACGTAGTGCATAACATTCATATGATCAAACTGATCGCAATGCCAGGGGTATACCACACCTCGATAACATTCCAACCCGGAGTTCATTTGGTTGACCTCAGCTATCCGAGAAAAAGTTCCTTGAGCCGATCCAGATTCCATGCCTGCGGGGGACCTTCATCGAATATTCGGCCACGCCTTAAACCTACCACGCTATTGACTACTCGGAGTATATCATTCACCCGATGTTCCACGATCAACAGTGACACTCCGTAAGATTGATTCAATTCTTTGATCTTGAGGAACAACTCCGCCGCCCGGTTCGGAGCTAGCCCAATGGAAGGCTCGTCCAAGAGCAAGATTCGCGGTCGACGGACCAGTGCCATTCCCAATGCGAGCTGTTGCTTTTCTCCACCACTTAAGTGAGCGCTTCGCTGGTGTTTCAACCGATGCAGGATGGGAAAGAATGATTCTACTTCTTCAATTCTGGCATCCAATTCATGACTGCCCACGGTACTCGCCGCTGCTAAGAGATTTTGGCGAACGGTAAGGTCTCGGAAAACCTGGTTTCCCTGGGGAGAGAAAACCAAGCCCTGTTGAATCAGTGCCACTGGTTTCTTGGCAATGCATCGGGATCCCTCGAATAGAATTTCGCCAGCAAAGACCGGCAACAGCCCGAAGATGGACTTGAGGGTTGTCGATTTGCCAGAGCCGTTAGGGCCAATCAGTGCCGTGATAGACCCCTTCTTGACTGCAAATGAAACACCGTGCAGCACCTGCTTCTTACCATACCCAGCACATAGGTCCCTTGCCTCAAGGATAGCATCATGTGCTTTCGGGATCGGCTCTTCCATCACTGGCACTTTCCAGGGGTATGCAAAGTTCAGGTCAAATATGCATCGACAAGGGCGGCGTTGGCCTTGACCTCTTCGGGTTTGCCGTCGGCGATGATCCGGCCTTCATCCAAAGCGATCACTCGGTCACTAATCGTCATTACCGCATCCATATTGTGTTCAATCAGCAGTATTGTCTTGCCATCTTCCCGGCTCAGCCGCAGCAGCAACTCAAGCATTTGCTGTGTCATGGAAGGGTTTACCCCTGCGACCGGCTCGTCAAGCAGCAGTAGCGAGGCCTCAAGCGCAACACAACAAGCAACTGTCAACAGCTTCTGTTGGCCGTAGGAAAGGTCTCGCGCGGCCATGCCCTCCTGCTCCAGCAAACCAAAGGTCTGAAGCACCGATTCCGCCTTTATCCGCCGCGCCGCT
>JACPGD010000102.1 GCA_016182645.1 Candidatus Hydrogenedentota bacterium
CCGCCCAAGTCGTACACGGCCACCTTCTCGTCTTTCTTCTTGTTCAATCCATAGGCCAGCGCGGCCGCCGTGGGCTCGTTGATGATGCGCAGCACTTCCAACCCGGCGATCTTGCCGGCATCCTTGGTCGCCTGCCGCTGTGAATCGTTGAAATAGGCGGGTACCGTAATGACCGCCTGGGTCACCGGTTGCCCAAGGTACGACTCAGCCGTTTCCTTCAACTTCTGCAATACCATCGCCGAGATCTCGGGCGGCCGATGCGATTTGCCCTGCACTTCCACCTGGCAGTCGCCGGAAGGCGCCGCCGAAACCTTGAAGGGCACCTGCTTCGCCTCGCCCTTGATTTCATCAAAGCGCCGGCCAATGAAGCGCTTGATCGAAAATAGCGTATTCTGCGGGTTGGTCACCGCCTGGCGTTTCGCGGCCGCGCCCACCAACCGCTCGCCGCCTTTCGTGAACGCCACCACGGACGGCGTCGTCCGGCCGCCTTCGGCATTCGGGATGACCGTTGCCTGACCCCCCTCCATCACGGCCACGCACGAGTTCGTGGTGCCCAAGTCAATACCCACAACCTTACCCATGATCTGCTACCTCCTTCATATCTTCTCCCCGGCATGTCTCGATTGGCCGGGGTATTGCATACGTAGTTTGGGGGACGAAGTGCAAAGCTTATGCCACCTTTCCTCACACTGGCGGCGCTTAAATCTAAGTCCTTTCATTACAATATGTTAATTAATGACAACCTCTCTTCATCAAACTCCGGTCTACCCTGTTGGTTTCAAAACGACTCACCAGAACTTGCTGACCTTTGTTCTGTTCTGACACTTGCCGCAGTACCCTGCCCTGTGCAACCATGTGGCAGGCGTATCCTGCCCGTTCAGCCACGTAGCCGGGGCATCCTGCCCCGTTCCCAAAACCTCATGGGAGGTTCGCAGATGCATCAACTGTCTCGCCAAGCATTCCTCCAGTCCGCGGTCGCAGTTGCCGCGGGTGCCGCCGGCGGTCTAACCCCTGCGCTCGCTGCCTGGGCAGCAGACCAGACACTCAGGGTCACGGCCCTCGAACCCTACGTCCTCCAGGGGGGCCGCTGCTTTGTGCTCGTGCGCACCGACGCCGGCATCACCGGTCTCGGCGAAGCCAGCCCCATGAACAGCGTGGCCGCAGCGAAACTTATCGAAACCGCCTTTGCGCCGCTGCTCAAAGACATGAATCCTCTCGACATCGAGCGCTGCTGGGAAAAGCTCTATTACCGAACCTATAAGCAAGGTGTCATGGGCCTGCAACCCGAGGCGCTGGCCGCCATCGACATTGCGCTTTGGGACATTCTCGGCAAAGTGACGGAGATGCCCCTGCATCAGCTCCTCGGCGGCAAGCGGCGCGACAGTGTCCGCGTCTATGCGAGTATCGGCGGCGGCGCGCACGCCACACCCGCCGAGATGGCCAAGCGCGCCGAACAAGCGGCCGTGGAGGGATTCACCGCGGTCAAGGTCCGCATGGACTACGGCCCCGTGACCCCAGACGCGGACGTCGAGAAAGACCTCGAAATGCTGCGTGAAGTGCGCAAGGCCATCGGTCCGGAGGTTGAACTGAAGTACGACGTGAACAATGGATACTCCGTGCCCACGGCCATCCGCGTCGGCAAGATGATCGAGGAACTGGGTGTGGTTCACTACGAAGAACCCGTCGCCCAGACGGACTATGCCGGCTACGCCCAAGTCGTGGAAGCGGTCGATGTCCCGGTCGCCGCGGGCGAGCACGAGTATACGCGCTGGCAGTTCCGCGACCTCATCGATCAGGCGCACGTAGACATCCTCCAGCCCGACCTGGTGAAATGCGCGGGCATTTCCGAGGCCGTTAAAATCGCCACGCTGGCCTCCACGCACCACAAACTTCTCTGCCCGCACCAGACGCAGCCCACCATCGGCACCGCCGCCAACCTGCATTTCACCTCCGTCTTCGTGCAGAACGACATGGCCCAGGAACTCGCCGAAAATGCCCTGAAAAGCCCCCTCCACGAGATGTTCACGACCCGCTTCGAGTTTAGCGGTGGACGCTTGACGGTGCCCAACGGCCCCGGCCTCGGCCTGGAACTCGGGCGAGCGTACCCGCGCGGTTGTTTCCGGAGCATGGCAACACCAGCAGCCCGTCCGATCAGTCCGATCCGACCGATCCGTCCGATCACCCCTCGCTCACCCCTTGACATCCTTTCCTAGATGTGCTATGGTCACATGACAACCTACGGAGGAAGACCCATGACACCTTATGACCCGCCCCGCATCGAGACGTTCCAGGAAGAAAGCTTTGAAGCCGACGTGGCCCAGGCCGCGACCTGCTGACCGCCGCCCATGGCCGCCGAAACGCTACAGCTTTCGCTTCTGGACGTCGTCATTCAAGTCACGGCGGAGCGGCACGTTCTCGCGCCGCTCCGCCACCGCTTTGCCTCGTGCATCGTCGAATCCGGCATGCCCGCGATTGTACTCGACATTTTCGGTCGAGGCCCTCCCTTTCGGCTGCGCTGCGGCCCGCGCGAAATAGAGGCGCCGCTCCCGGAAGCGTGGCCCAGCCTGTCCGCGCTCGTGCAGGCGCTCATCATGCAAGAGCGGCCCGGGCTCCACTTCCTCCATGCTGCCGCGGTCGCCCGTAATGGTCAGGCCACGCTGCTTTGTGGGCCCTCCACCAGCGGAAAGTCCACGCTGGCCACGGGCCTCCGCGAAGGCGGATGGGTTGGACTCTGCGACGATTGCGCCCCGGTGAATATCGAACGCCGGCAGGTGCTGCCCTTCTGGACCACACCTGGCCGCTGCCATGTCACCCGCCACCAGCCTCGCCACACGCCCCCTCCCGCCACGCTGTGCCAAGTCGTCTTCCTCGTTCCGGTAGGCGGCCGCCCGGTGCCCGGCGAAACCCTGCAACAGGCTGCGGCCCGCTGGAAACTCTTTCGCGGGCTGCTGCGACACAGCACGTCCTGGAAAGCGCGCGGCAACACCCTGTCCCTCCGCGGCCCCGGCGATTTCAGCGGCCCGCCCCGCCTGTCCGCCTGCGCGCCCGCGGACGCAGTCCGCCAGTGGATGCAATTCTCGATGTCGCCCGTACCCTCCTTGGGCACCGCCTTTGCCCGCATGCAATTATTGTTCCCGCACTGCCACTTTCACCGGCTCGAGCCCGGTTCGCTCGCGGCCACGCTTGATCTCCTCGAATCCCAGGCTTGCGAGGAGGTCCCAGGATGAGCACCGATCCGGACAAGCGCCTCCACAGTCTCGAGTGGCGCGTGCTTTTGGCCGCGGCCCGTGAAGCGCCCGCGCCGCAACTGGCTGGGGTCCTCCTGGAGGCCGCGTCCGAAGTGCTTCACCCGGAACGGTTCGTGGCGCACTGCCTCAGCACCAAGACCTACCCGCTCGCGCAAAGCGCCCTCCGGGACGCGCGCGCCTTCGAGCACAACACCCGGTTCGGGCCGGCACTGTCGGCCCTGCGCCAGAAAACCTTTCAGGCATGGCTGCCGCGGCGCTCCCGCCTGTGTAGCACCCAGCGCAAGTTGCACGAGGGCCTTGATTCCGCCGCCGTCCCGCACGTCTTCCTCCGCGGACCGCGCTTCGCCGAGCGCTATTACCGCCAGCCTGAATTGCGCGTCTCGGACGATCTCGATCTACTTGTCCGGCGCGAGGATCTGTCGCGGACCGCCCTCGTACTCCGCGAGCTGGGCTTCACCCACGAGCAAGACCAGCAAGTGCGCGTAGCCAAAGCCCTCTACCAGGGACAGATCACCTGGCGGCGCACGCAAGACGGAACACTCCTCGATCTCAACTGGCGGCTCACGGCCAATGCCGGGGTGGGTCCGGTCGAGCAGGAC
>JACPGD010000103.1 GCA_016182645.1 Candidatus Hydrogenedentota bacterium
CGCCATCTCGGCCATCGCCATTACCGATGTCTACCGCCGTCACCTGGTCAAACGCCGCGACGAAAGGCACTACGTGCTGGCCGCGCGCTGGGTGACGGCCGCGAGCGCGCTGATCATGATGAGTGGCGCGGTCCTCTTCTTACGCTTCAGCAATCTGACCCTGCTCGATACCACGACCAAGCTGACGGCGTTGCTCTGGGTCGGCGTGCTGGGGCTGTATCTGCTGGGTTTCCTCACGAAACGAGGCGACGGACGGTCCGTCGCCGCGGGCATCGTGTGTACGCTCCTCTTCACGGGCTACCTCGTGGCCTTGGAATGGAAACTGGTGACCAAGGATGGGCTGATGCAGCTTTGGGGAATCTCCGAAGGTCTCGCCGATTGGCTCAGCCGCCCCGTCCACGTCTATTATGCGGGCATCTTCGGAAACATCGTCATGTTCCTCGTGGCGTATAGTGTGGCCACCTTGTTCCAGCGGCAAACCAGGAATCTTGAGAATCTCACGATCTGGACGAGGGGGGCGGGCCTGAAGGAAGAGCGCCAGCCCTGAGTCGGAACCATTCCCATCCAAAATGACCGCGATAGAAAGGGAAGCGCTTGAGCACTGAACCCGCCGCGTCTCCGCGGAACGCCGCCGGCCCGCAACGCGCGCGTTTCACCATTCCCTATTTGCGCTGGTGGATCGCCGTCTTACTCTTCCTGATGACGGTCATCAACTACATCGATCGCCAGACCCTCGGCGCGCTTTCGCCATTCTTGAAAGAGGAGTTCAAGTGGAGCAACGAAGACTACGCATTTCTCTTGAACTCGTTTCGCGTCGCCTACACCATCATGCAGGCCGTTTTCGGGCGTATTCTAGACATTATCGGCACACAGCACGGCCTCACGCTGAGCGTTCTTTGCTATAGCATCGTTGCGGCGGCCACAGCCTTTGCCCAAGGTAAATGGAGCTTCGCCGCGTTTCGCTTCCTTTTGGGCTGCGGCGAGGCTGCTAACAACCCAGGTGGCTCGAAAGTGGTGTCAGAATGGTTTCCGGCAAAGGAACGTGCCTGGGCCGTGGCTCTCTTCAATAGCGGGTGTGCCATCGGCGGTGCTCTCGCCCCTTTCATCGTGGTCGAGATTTACTATTACTTCGACAGTTGGCGGCCAGCCTTCGCCATTACCGCCAGCCTCGGTTTTGTCTGGCTTGTTCTCTGGCTCTTGTTGTTTCGCGCGCCCGAGCAGCACCCTTACCTATCCGGGAAAGAGTTGGCCTACATCCAGGCGGGACGTTCGA
Source organism: Candidatus Hydrogenedentota bacterium (assembly GCA_016182645.1). Classification (GTDB taxonomy): domain Bacteria; phylum Hydrogenedentota; class Hydrogenedentia; order Hydrogenedentales; family JACPGD01; genus JACPGD01. Next base: position 1,274 of record JACPGD010000103.1, read on the forward strand.
GCGGCCTGAGTGCAAGCGGGAACCTGCCGCATGTGACCTGGGGCAAGCTCCTACGCTACCGCCAGACCTGGGGCATCGTCTGCGGGCGCTTCCTCCTCGACCCCTACTGGTTCTTCATGGCCGAGTGGTTCGCGCTCTACCTGCGGAGCAAGGGATTCAGCATGACGGAAAGCGCGCTCGGCTTCTGGGCGCCCTTCCTCGGCGCGGACATCGGCAACTTCTTCGGCGGCGCCGTCTCAAGCTGGCTCATCAAACGCGGCTGGCCCGTCGGGCGCTCCCGGCGCACCACGCTGCTCATCTTCGGCCCCAGCATGATTGTGCTCGCATTGACGGCCTACACCAACAACTACGTGCTCCTGCTCCTCCTCTTCGCCTACACCAGCTTCGCCTACGCCTGTTGCAGCACCATGTTCCTCACCCTGCCCACCGACGTCTTCCACTCACGCGCCGTTGGCTCCGTCATGGGCCTCGGCGGCACCGGCGCCGGCCTCGGCGCGTTGCTCTCCACCTACCTCATCGGCCGCATTTCCGAGAGCATCTCCTTCGAACCCATCATCCTCGCCGCCTCCATCATCCCCTTCTTCGCCACCCTCGTTTTCGTCACCCTCGTCCGCGCCCGTAAATCCCCCGACCCCGAAGGCATCGTCCTCGATTTCTGATCCCAGCCATTCACACCCAGAGCGCAAAGCGGGAGTCACCCTGAACGTATCATTCAGTCACCCTGAACGTATCATTCAGTCACCCTGAACGTATCATTCAGTCACCCTGAACGTATCTTCCAGTCATCCTGAGCGAAGCGAAGGATCTCTTGCCACGCTGACTGTAACCCAATCCCATTCCCCCATCCTCACGTTCACACGTTCACACGTTCTCACATTCTCACGACATCGTGACTGCCCCTTCACCGATTCGCAACGTGTCCCCAACCCGCTCCTGCCAACGCTGAATCTCGCCCGAAAGCCGTGTGACGACCTCCCGGCTTTCCCTCTCGCCATACATATTCTTCGTCTCGCCAGAGTCTTTTTCCAGGTTATAAAGCTGATGCTGGTCTTTGTCGTGCAGCACGAGCTTCCATCCGTCCGGCATGATCACCGCCCGGCTCGAAGGTCCCGCCGTCTTTGCAGTGTCCCGCTTCGCCCCCTCCGGATTCGGTCCCTCTGGCATTTCCGCGGGCGCGTTCCACTCAACGAAAACAGGCTCCGTGGCTTGTGTTTCTCCCTTCATCAACGGCACAAGGCTCTTCCCCGGCAACGTCGCGTTCGCTTTCCCTCCCATCAGATCGAGCAACGTCGGCACGAGGTCAATCTGGCTCACGTGCCCCTCAACAATCTGCTGTTTGCGCCCCTGGCCCGGCGCACGGATCAACAGCGGCACGCGCATGGCCTCCTGGTACATATAGCCCTTCTCGACCAGGTGGTGCGAACCCATCATGTCTCCATGATCAGACGTGAACACAACTATCGTGTCCTCCGCCAGGCCCAACTCTTCCAGCGTCGTCAGGATGCCGCCAACGCTCCGGTCGATTTGGCTGACCAGGCCCCAATAATTCGCGATCAGCCGCCGCCACCCCGCCGCCGCCGCCAAGTCAAACCGTTCATCATACATCCCCGCATATTTCTTGGCGCGGAAGCGGTAGCTCATCGGTTCGTTCTCTTCCAGCGGGTCTTCAAAGTTCGGTGGAAACTGGATGTCCTCCAACTTGTGCAGATCGTTGAGCGGACCCCAGAACGGCATGTGCGGTTCAAGATAATTCACGTGGAGGATGAACGGCTCATCCCGGTGCCGCCGCAGGAAGTCGCATGCTTCCTGGCCCAGATAACTCGGCTTGCAGTGCTCGATGGGCAAGCGGGACGCAAAGTCGCGGCTGAAATCGCCCCGCGAAGTGTCAGGCGTGTAATTCAAAACCCGCAACCAGTCGGAATAGCTGCTCCGCGCGTTCGCGTCGCGCCCCTCCCGGTAATACTTCCAGTAGCCGTCCTCGATGCTCCGCCATTCCTCGAACCCGTGCTGCGCGAAGACCTCGTCTCCCAGGTGCCACTTGCCGAAATAACCCGTGCGATAGTCCGCGTCGCCCATCAGCTTCGGCAAGGTCGGCACATTCTCCGCTAGCGCAACATTGTTCTGCGTGCAGCCGTTCTGGTGCGGCCACAGCCCCGTTAGAATCGAAGACCGCGCGGGCGTGCACACCGGTTGCGTATCATACGCGTTCCGAAACACCATGCTCTCCGACGCCAGCTTCGACAGGTTCGGCGCCTGAATCCGGCGGTTGCCATACACAGCAATGGTGTCCGGCCGCTGTTCATCCGTCCACAGGAACAGCAGGTTCGGTTTCCGCGCGCCATGCGCTGGAAAGGCTGGCAGCGCCCCCGCCGCCGCCGCGGCCCCAACCGTCACCCGAAGAAAATCCCTCCGCGAACTGGGTGTCATCGCTTGATCCTCCGTCCCACGATGTGGCAACTTCCGCAAAGAGTCACACATTCGTTCCGCAATCTTAACGCACCGTTCACCCAATGAGCGACATAACCCAGGCCCGTCCGCCCCGTGGTTCCCGTTTGTGTCCGTCCGTGCCTGTCCGTGTTCGTCCGTGTTTCTGCCCGCGCTCCGTCCGATGCTTCCGCTAAGCCCATGACCATCAATGATCAAATAAACGCCGTCCTCGACCTCATCGAACGCGAAGAAAACGTCCGCGTCCTCTACGCCTGCGAATCCGGCAGCCGCGCCTGGGGTTTCGCCTCCGCCGACAGCGACTACGACGTCCGCTTCATCTATGTCCACCCCGCCGCAAAGTACCTCACCGTCAGTGAGCGGCGCGATGTGATTGAACGGCCCGTCGACGGCACCCTCGACCTCGCCGGTTGGGACCTCCCCAAGACCCTCGGCCTCATGCGCAAATCAAACCCACCCCTCTTCGAGTGGTTGCAGTCGCCCATCGTCTATCGCGAATTTGGTTACGTCCCTGCCCGGCTCCGCGACCTCGTGCCCCAGTGCTATTCGCCCGCCGCCTGCCTCCATCATTACCTGCACATGGCCGAGCGCAACTTCCGCCAGTACCTCCAGGGAGACGCGGTCTGGCTGAAAAAATACTTCTACGTCCTGCGCCCCGTCCTCGCCTGCCTCTGGGTCGAACGCGGCCTCGGCGTCGCCCCGATGGAATTCCAGATCCTGGTCGACCGCCTCGTCGAAGACACCGCCCTCAAGACCGCCATCGACACGCTGACACACCAGAAGCGGCAAGGCCTCGAACTCGAACGCGGTCCACGCATCCCCGTCATCTCAGAGTTCCTGGAACACCAACTCGCCCGCCTGAAAGGCCGCCACGCCAAAGCGCCAGCCAGGATTAGCGCGGAGGTACTCGATCAACTATTCCAAGAAACCCTCGTTGAAATCTACGGGAACCGGATCGTGTAATTGGCGTATGCCGAACCTCATGATATTACTAACGTTGGGTTTCTTGTTGCCTCGCGCAGAATTTCCCGCTGGGCCATGTCCGCCAAAGTGCTTTGCCGAAGTGCCTTTCTGCGTTCTCCTTGCGCTCTGTGGTTCGATAACTCACCTTGCCGGTTTCCATCTGCGTTTATCTGCGCCATCTGCGATTGTCTCCCGCCGTTAATTCGGTTGCGGCCATGCCGCGCTGTGTCAAACATGAACCGAATCACACATGCTCTTACGGATAAACTGTGCCACTGAATCAGAAAGAGCTGACCATTTGAAATATATTCGCATTTGCGAATATACTAAAGACAATGAAGCCCGATACCCTCCGAGAATTCAAAGCCGGGATCTTCCAGGCGCTGGCGCATCCGACCCGCGTGGCCATTGCCGAGGTGCTCCGCGACGGCGAACTGTCCGCGGGTGCCATCTTCGAGCGGCTGGGGCTGGAACAGGCCAACGTTTCGCAGCACCTGGCGGTGATGCGGGCGAAGGGCGTGGTGACGAATCGCAAGGAAGGAAACCAGGTCTTCTACTCGCTCCGGCATCCAATGCTGGTGGACGTACTCGACACGATGCGTCGGTATTTCCTCCAGCAATTGACCGAAGCCACGGAAATGCTGCAAGCGATTACGGAAGAATGAAAAACATGCCCCCGCACTGACCCGCTGGCCCTTGTCCATTGAGTCCATCATGTCCATTGTGTCCATTCCCCCATTGAAGGAAACCGCCCCTCATGGATTTGTCCGTAGGTGAAGTGGCCCACCTCTTCCAGGTGACCACCGACACAATATTCCGCTGGATTGCCGAAGACGGCCTGCCCGCCACCCGCTTCGATGATCGCTACCATTTCAATCGCGTGAAACTGGTCGAGTGGGCGCACGAAAACCGCAGACCCATCTCCATTGACGACGAAGAGGAAGTGCCCTCGCTCGTCGAGGCGCTCACGCGCGGCGGCGTCTACACCGACGTCGAAGGCGGCGCCAAACGCGAAGTCCTTCAGGCGGTCGTCGCGCGCATGCCGCTCGAACCGCACGTCAACCGGGACTTCCTCCTCGAAATGCTGCTCGCCCGCGAAAAACAGGGTTCCACCGGCTTCGGCGGCGGTGTCGCTATTCCCCACGCGCGCAACCCAATCCTCCTCCACATTGACGAGCCCCTGGTCATGCTGGCCTACTTGAAAAAGCCCGTCGACTTCGATGCCATCGACCACCAGCCCGTGTCCGTGGTGTTTTCAATGATTACGTCCACCGCGTTCGAACATTTGCAGCTTCTGGCGAAACTGGGCCGCATCCTTCAGGACGATCTGTTCCGGATTCTCCTGAAGCGGCGGGCGCCCCAGGCCGAGTTGTTCGCGCGCATTCGCGAATTGGAACAGGACCCTTCAGCCACCCCGCAGGCCGTGTAAGCAGCGCCTGTCTGGAATGAATCACCGGTGATTCTCGACATTATCATAATGGCGGCCCTGATCAGCGCGCTGAGCGGCCTCCCCGTGCTCCTCACGCCGGCCGATTCGCGGCGCGGTCAGCAGTTCTCCGCGGCCCTCGCCGTCGCGGGAGCTCTTCTGGGCATTGCTGGCGCCGTCCTGTCCCTGATGTCCGAAGCGCAAGTGGGCGCGTTTGCCTGGAACTGGCCCAGCGGCGCGATCCAACTGCGCGTGGATGCCCTCTCCGCCGCGTTCTTGCTCTCGATCCACGTCATCTCCGGACTCGCCGCCATCTACGGCCTCGAGTATTGGCCACAGGCGGCGCACCCTGTGAATGGACGTAAACTCCGGTGTTTCCTCGGCATGATGACTGCGGGCATGACCTTCGTCGTCCTCGCGGCGGATGGCGTCACTTTTCTCGTCGCCTGGGAGGTAATGGCGCTCGCCGGCTACTTCCTGGTCACCACCGAAAGCGAGAAAGAAGAGGTCCAGGAGGCTGGCTGGATCTACTTCGTGGCCACGCACCTGAGTTCGCTCTTGCTCTTCGCCTTCTTCGCCCTCTTTCGCCTCGCCAGCGGCAGCTATGCCTTGCTGCCTCTGGTAAATGACACCCTCGACCCCGTACTCATCCATGCCCTCTTCCTTCTCGCTGTGGCCGGGTTTGGCATCAAAGCCGGCCTGTTCCCCCTACATGTCTGGCTGCCTTCGGCGCATGCCAACGCGCCCAGCCATGTCTCAGCGCTTTTTTCAGGCGTGCTC
>JACPGD010000104.1 GCA_016182645.1 Candidatus Hydrogenedentota bacterium
GAGTCACGACCAACCCAACAGATTCCGCTACGCCGCTCTCATCGCCGCGGTCATCGGCGCGCTGGCGCTCTTCATTGGCGGTGTCGCCTTCGGCGTCTGGTTCACGCAGCACTTTGACATTGTGCCCAAGGGCGACATGGCAAGGGCCGTCGAGGACGTGATGAAGGAAGGCGGCACCATCGAGGACGTGCTCGCCCGGGCGGGTGTCGAATCCGTGGACAAGGTGCAACTGGACCACCTCCTCCAGCAGGCAGGCCTGGGTTCCCTGGAAGACGTGAACAAGCAACTCCAGCAAGGCAAAGCGCCCGATGCGGCATTGCCGGCGGAGGCTTCCATCCCCGCGGGAGCGGAGGCGCAGCCGCGCGGCCCCTTTACCTTCAAGTTCACGAAAGGCGAGGAACTGCGCTATCGGCTCGAGGCGGACGTGGGTGGCGAAGGCATGGAACTGTTGGGTGCCTCGCCGATCAAACTCGACCTTGACAGCGCGTTCAAACTCAGCACGCAGGACGTCGCGCCAGACGGCACCGGCACGTTGACGATGGAATTCGAGCACGCGGCGATGAGCGGCGATTTCATGGGCAGCGATTTCCGAATGCTCGAAGGCCCGCAGGGCTCGGTGCTGCAAAGCAACGGGCAGACCCTGGTCGACACGGCGAAAGGGATCGGAAGCGACCAGGGGATTCCCCAGATGGAATTCTTCAAGCAGCCGATCCAGATGGAAGTGAGACCGGACGGCATCGTCACGAACGTGCGTGGCCAGACCGGTCTCGAAAGTCTCGTTCAGGAACTGCCGCTCTTCTCAAACCTCGAGTTTCCCGAAGGCGAGTTGCAACAAGGCATGCGGTGGGAATCGCGGATGAAGATGCCGGTGCCGGGCTTCGGCGCGCCCGTCGAGGCGAGGGTCGTGAACACTTTCGCGGGTTACCAACAGGTGGGCAACCGCCTGTGCGCCGTCGTCCAACAAGAGTTCCGCAGCGCCGACAAGGCCAACACGCTCAACATGCCGGAGAGTGCGCTCGGGGCCGCCCTGGGCTTCAGCATGCCGCAGTTTGATCTCGGCGGGAAGAACCTCATTTATTTCGATGCCGCCAACGGCCAGATGGTCCACGGCGACATGGACCTGAAGCTGAAACTTGACATCGGCAAGGCCCTCGGCGGTTCCGCCGACGCGCTCGGGGAGATCGGCAAGGGCCTTGGCGATCTTCTAGGCGGCGTCCCCGAACTGGAAGGTATCTTGCCTTCAAACAAGGACGACAAAAACCTGCTCGATATGAACCTCGACCTGAAAGCCCGCATCTCCCTGATTGACCCTGGGCTGGGTGTCATCGCGCCGCCCGGCGCACCAGCCCCCAACACGGCGCCCCGGCAACACCAGTCCGTCGAGTTCGTGCCGCCGTCCACCTCGAACGGAGCGCAAGAGGGACCATCTCTCCCCGGTACCAGTGGACCACGTCCGTAGCGTCCGGCGCGGAGACCAGACGCTATGGGATCCCCATAACATCGACACATTCAGCCGCGCTCCTGTCGCAGCAGCCCATAGATTAATTCATCGACATATTCACTGTCTTTGAAAACGCTCTGGCGTTTGCGGCCCTCCAAGACAAAACCGTTCTTTTCCAGCACGCGGGCCGAGGCTGGGTTCCAGGCATAGACATGCGCCTCGACGCGATGGAGGTCGGGATCCTGGAACAGGTAATCCAGGTACAGCCGAAGCATCGCCGTGGCGATGCCGCGTCCCCAATGCAGTTCGCTGAGCCAATACCCCGCGACCCGAGTGCCGGTGTGTACATCGGTCAACGCTTCACTCCCGATACCACCTACCGCCTCCCCGTCGATGACAATGGCGAGTGAATCCCCCTTCGTTTGGCTCTTGCTGCCGCGGTGGATCCAATCTTCCGCGTCCGCCCAGGTATACGGATACGGAATCCGGTTCATCAGGTTCCGCCAGATCTTGCGGTTGTTCGCGTGGCGCACGAGCGCCGCCTCGTCGCCAGTTTGCCAGGGACGCAACACAAAACCATCGCCCATCAATTGCATGTTTCCTCCGCTACGTTCTGCTTCGGGAAAGCGTGCATACACGCCAGCAGGTCAGGACTGTGGGCGCTCCCAGACATTCACCGGCTCGCGCGTACGTTCGCCCCCCCCCGATGACACCTCAGGGAGTGACCAATATGCCATAATGCGCCGCAATGGCACGGGTGGTGCAACCAGCGGAGGCATGGGCATGGAGAAAAGACAAGATAAGCGAGATGGATTAAGCCGGCGCACCATGTTGAAGGGCGCTGCGGCCGCGGGCTTGGTCTCGACCGTGGGCTGCGCGACCGTCCCGCATCCGCTTCTCGCCGCCCCAAGGCAGATCATTCAACGCGAAAACCAACTGCCGGGCGCGCCCGACTGGCAATTGACTTTCACCAAGGTGGATCCCGCCACACAATACCGCTGCCCCTGGATCGAGGGCTATGTGTCGCATGCCAGTATCCGCGCGGGCGAAACACTCGACATCATGGTAAGCACCAATCCGCCCGGCC
>JACPGD010000105.1 GCA_016182645.1 Candidatus Hydrogenedentota bacterium
GGGGGCTGCGCAAGGTCAAAGGGGCCGACACCTGGACAGGGCCGGTGTGCATTGCCGATACACCGTTTCTTGGAGAAGGCAATGCCGTAATTTGGCAGGCGCCGGACGGCCTCGTCTGGTTATTTTACGTCCAGCGCCACGGGAACACCTGGTCGGATTCGCGCATCAAGGGGAAGATTTCCGAAGATGGCGCGAGGACGTGGTCAGACTCCTTCATGATTTCCTATCAGCAAGGGATGATGGTGCAGGGGTTGCCGACCGTGCTGAACGATGGAACGTATCTGCTGCCCGCGTACTTTGAAACCGGCCACGACCAGGAAAAAACGGACCCGGACACGGCTTCGCTGTTCTTCCGGATAGACCCCAAACAGCACACGTGGACGGAGACCGGCAAGATCATTTCGGACAAAGGAAACCTTCAGCCGCAGACCGTGCAGCTCAGCGACGACCATCTGATTGCTTACTGCCGGCGTGGCGGTTCTTTCGATCCCCTGCCCGACGGCCGGATCATCCGGGCGGAATCCCATGACGGCGGCAATACGTGGACGCGCGGCACGCCCTCGCAGTTCAAGAACCCAAATGCAGCCATCTCCTTCATCCAGTTGAAGAACGGTCACCTCCTGCTGGTGTACAACGACAGTATCTGCTGCAGGACGCCGCTCACCGTTTCCATCTCCACCGATAACGATAAGTCTTGGCCGTACAAACGCAATATCGCCGAGAGCGACGAAACCCAGACGTTTGCCTATCCCGTGGCCATACAGGCGGACGACGGCAAGATCCACGTGGTCTGCACCACGGATGCCCGCCAGAGCATCCTCCATTTCACGTTCGACGAAGAGGCCATCCTGGCCCATTCTGCTGAGTTGTGAGTTGATACCCTGTGGCGGCCCTTCCGCGATCCGCGCCGTGGACTATTCCGCATCCAGCACGGCCTCATCATTTCGCGCCACGAGCGTGTGTCCTGGCTGAACGACCACGAAATCCTCGTCCCACACGGAGTAGAAGAGTTTCCGCAGCAGCGCCCAGTCTCCGCCGCGCACGTCAAAACTCCAGCCGTGTTCCTGGGCGTCCTGCCGCGCTTGTTCAATCAATGGTTGTTCATTGCAGACGCCCATTTCCAGATACAGCCCGCTCGAGTAATTCTTCAGCCAGCCACCCACGCTCTCGATAATGAAATCGGCGTTCTCCTTCCCATATTTGTCTACCATCGCCTGGTACGATTCCGCGAGCCCAAGCTTGCCCATCACGCCCTCCATTCCGTAGGCCGGCCGCGAGTAGCCTGCCTGCCCGAATTGGTTCCGCTCCGACCAACCGGAACTCAGGAAATACGTGCCGGGGTGCCGTTCGAAGTAGTCCTGATACGCAGTGCGGGACCCGAAGAAAAAGGTAATGCAATCATGGGCGCGGGGTATGACCAGTGGAACGTTCCGGGCTTTCAATCCCACCACACCGTCATTGCAGCGGGCATAACCCAATAAAATTGCCTCGTAATTGCCCTCGGCGGGGACTGCATCGATGGCGGCTTGAATTCTCTCGAGCATGGCCTGCCGCGGCACGTCATGCAGACCCTTGAGCAAGAATTCGACGTCCACGCGGTGCGGCCCCGTCGCGGCGAGGAAACACGCCTCGCGATAAATGATTTCACAGCCGATAAACTTGAAGCGTCGCATCCCGGCCTGCGGCCTGGCCGCCGGTGCGTTTCCGTTCATACGCTAGGCTCCTTGTTCCATTCCCCGAGGCCAGATTGTCCACAAATATGGAGGCGATCGCCAAGTATTCGCGCGCTCGCCGTGAGTTGTATTCCAAAACGAGGTTGTCGTATACCTACAGTTTGTGGCGTGTTTGTGCGCGGCTCTGGCGTGGCCGGCGCACTGCCGAATACACGATTGCGAGGTCTGTGGGTGCAATGTGCCGCATGGTTTTCAGCTTGATTATTGGGTCTTGGCTTTGCCTTGCCCAAGCGCAGGGCGTGGCATCTTCCACGCATTGGGCGTTTGTCCCGCCGGAGCGCCCACCGCTTCCGGACGTGCGCACCGAGGCGTGGGTGAGAAATGCCATCGACCGTTTCGTGCTGGCGCGCCTGGAGCAAGAGCAACTGGCGCCTGCTGCCGAAGCGGACCGCGAGACGCTGGTGCGGCGGCTGTGCCTGGACCTCACCGGACTTCCCCCCAGCCTGGAGGAAGTCGAGCGTGTGCTCGCCGACACGAGCGAGGGCTGGTACGGCGCGCTGGTGGAGCGCTTGCTTGCTTCGCCCCATTATGGTGAGCGCTGGGCACGGCACTGGATGGACGCCGCGCAGTATGCGGATTCGGACGGATTTGAGAAGGACAAGCCGCGTCAGGTTTGGGCGTGGCGGGATTGGGTAATCCGGGCCTTCAACAATGATCTGCCCTATGACCAGTTCATCATTGAACAAATTGCGGGCGATTTGTTACAAAACGCGACCCAAGATCAGCGCGTGGCCACCGGCTTTCTGCGCAACAGCATGATCAACGAGGAAGGGGGCATCGATCCGGAGCAATTCCGGATGGAAGCGCAGTTCAATCGGATGGAAATCGTCGGCCGGGCCGTGCTGGGGCTTACCGTGCAATGCGCCCAATGCCATTCGCACAAGTACGACCCTATCAGTCAGTCTGAGTACTATGGCATGCTCGCATTCCTGAATAATGCGCATGAAGCATGCACCTCCGTCTATTCCGCGAGCGATGTACGGCAACGCAGCGAGATTCTCGCGCTGGTCTCGGGGATCGAGTCGGGAATCAAGGAAGCGCATCCAGATTGGCACGAGCGCTTGGCCGCTTGGGAATCGACGGCGTGTGTCCAGCCTGAACCCGCGTGGGAAGTGTTGTCGCTTGAATTCGATGACTCGTCGGCGGGCGGGCAGAGGTGCCTGCCGCAATCAGACGGCTCGTATCTGGCGCAGGGCTACGCGCCGACGCAGTTCCAGCCGAAGATGACGGCGCATACGTCGCTGCCGCGCATCACAGCGTTGCGGCTGGAATTGATCGCGGATCCCAACCTGCCGCGGGGCGGGCCGGGACGTTCGGTGTACGGCGCGTGTGCGCTGTCCGAGTTGGAGTTGCGCATCGCGCCCGCGGGCACGCCCATCGCCGACTATGACAAGTGGGCGCCAGTGAAAATAGCGTCCGCCATCGCCGATGTGAATCCTCCCCTGCGCAAACTGGGGCCCGAATTCCCGATCAAGAAGGAAGACCCGCGCGTTACCGGCCCCATCGAAATGGCCATTGACGGGAAGTCAGAAACTGCCTGGAGCACTGACCTCGATCCGGAGCGGCGCAATCAATCGCGCTGCGCTATCTTCAAACTGGCCGAGCCGCGGACCGTTGATCCCAACACTGTGCTGGCCGTGCGCCTCTCGCAACAGCATGGCGGCTGGAACAGCGACGACAACCAGACCAACAACCTGGGCCGTTTCCGAATTTCCGTAACCAAGGACGATGCTCTCCCGGAAACTGCCTTGCCCCAGGCCGTGCGCGCGGCCCTGGCCAAGCCGCCTGCGGAGCGCAGTGCGGCGGACAAGGGCACGATTTTCTCACACTGGCGCGGCACGGTGGCGGAGTTTGCGGAAGCTAATGCGCGGATTGACACATTGCTGCAGGCCGTGCCTTCGGGTGCAACGCAACTGGTGTTGCAGGAGCGTGAAACGCCGCGGGTCACCCACCGGCTTGTGCGGGGCGATTTCCTGCGACCGGCAGAGGAAGTGGCGCCGGGCGTGCCCGCCTCTCTGCCGCCACTGGAATCCGATGGCACACCAGACCGGCTGGACTTTGCGCGCTGGTTGGCTGCGCGCAATGCGCCAACCACGGCGCGTGCCCTCGTGAACCGTGTCTGGCAGCAGTACTTTGGAACGGGTATCAGTGCCACCACTGCGGACTTGGGCACCCAAGGCGAAGCGCCGAGCCATCCCGAATTGCTCGATTGGCTCGCCGTCGAGTTCATGAAATCGGGCTGGAGCCTGAAGCACCTCCATCGGCTCATCACCGGTTCCGCAACGTACCGGCAGACGTCCAACGTCACCCAGGATTTGCTGCAACGCGATCCATACAGCCGCCTACTGGCGCGCGGCGCCCGCTTCCGCGTGGAAGGCGAGACCGTGCGCGATATCGCACTCGCCGCCAGCGGTCTATTGAACCCGGCCATTGGCGGTCCGAGCGTGTACCCGCCCGCACCGGAGTTCCTGTTTCAACCCCCCGCGAGCTATGGGCCGAAAACCTGGCGCGTTGAACAGGGCGCGCAACAGTTTCGCCGCGCGTTGTATACATTCCGGTTCCGGAGCGTGCCCTACCCGGTCTTGCAAAGCTTTGACGCGCCGCCGGGCGATGCGCCGTGTACGCGCCGCGTCCGCAGCAACACACCGCTTCAGGCGTTGACCACGCTGAACGAGCCTCTGTTTTTTGCCTGTGCACGTGGCCTCGCCGAAGTCACGCTGGCGGAGGGCGGCGCCACGAACGAGTCCCGGATTGAATACGCCTTCCGCCGCTGCAACACACGCCGGCCCGAGGCAGAAGAGATCGCCACGCTCCGGCAATTCCTGGACAAGCAGCGCGCGCGGATTGCCGCCGGGGAATTGAACCCGGGGCCTTTGCTTGCGGCGGTAGACAAAGGCGCGCCAGACAACAACGCTGAACTGGCCGCCTGGACATTGGTGGCAAGGGCCATTCTCAATCTGGATGAAACAATCTCACGGCAATAGCGCCACAGGGAGGCACTCCATTGATGAATGGGCAGAATGAATGCGGCTGTCCGAAAGGGCCGATGATCGCACGCCGCTGGTTCCTGCAACAGTGCGGTGTGGGCCTGGGAACCCTGGCGCTCGGCCAGTTGCTTGGCCGCACGGGCGCCGCGGAAACGGCACTCGCTCCCGCGATGCGAGCGCCGCACTTCGCGCCTAAGGCCAAGCACGTGATCTTTCTCTTTATGGCCGGCGCGCCCAGCCATCTGGAACTTTTCGACTACAAACCGCAACTGGCGAAGTTTGACGGCACGTTGCCGCCCGCGGACCTCTTGCAGAACTATCGCGCCGCATTTATCAATCCCAATTCGCGCCTGCTTGGGTCCCGCTTCAGTTTCGCCCAGCATGGCCAATCCGGCGCCTGGGTCTCGGAACTGCTCCCGCATTTCGCGAGCATCGTGGACGAAGTCACCCTCATCAAGAGCATGACGACCGATGCCTTCAATCATGCGCCGGGACAAGTACTCATGAGCACCGGCTCGCAGCAGTTTGGCCGTCCCAGCCTCGGTTCCTGGGTGAGCTATGGCCTGGGTACCGAGAACAAAGACCTGCCCGCCTTCGTCGTGTTCAGCTCCGGCGCCAAGGGCCCCAGCGGCGGTTCCGCGGTCTGGAGCAGCGGATTCCTGCCCACCGTGCATGACGGCTGCCTTTTCCGCACCACCGGCGATCCCGCGCTTTATCTCTCCAATCCCGAGGGTGTGGACGACCAACTCCAGCGCGACACACTGGATGTCGTTGGCCAGTTGAACCAGCGCCGGCTGGACGTTGTCGGCGATCCGGAAATTGCGACGCGCATTAACTCCTTTGAACTCGCCTTTCGGATGCAAAGCAGCGCACCGGAACTGATGGATATCTCAGGCGAGCCGCAGCACGTCCTGGACATGTACGGCGCGGAACCGGGCGTGCCGTCCTTCGCCAAGAACTGCGTGCTCGCGCGGCGCATGATCGAGCGCGGCGTGCGCTTTGTAATCTACGAAACGACTTGAAGAAGAACTGCGCCGACACCGACAAAGCTTGCGCCGCGCTGGTGAAAGACCTGAAAGCGCGCGGGCTGCTCGATGAGACGATCGTGCTCTGGGGCGGAGAATTCGGACGCACGCCGATGGTCCAGGGCGATGGCGACGACGGCCGCGATCACCACCCCAACGCTTTCACCATGTGGGCCGCCGGCGGCGGTTTCAAACCCGGCATCACCTGGGGCGAGAGCGACGACTTCGGCTTCAACGTCGCCCGCGACCGCGTCCACGTTCACGACCTGCACGCGACCCTGCTCCACCAACTCGGCTTCGATCATTCCCGCTTCAGCTTCAAATTTCAGGGCCTCGACGCCCGGCTCACCGGTGTGGAACCAGCGCGGGTGGTGCGGGAGATTCTGACTTAGTGTGTCGTTTCATAAATTCTGTAACATATACGGCCAGGTCGCATCGTGTAGAAGGTCGCCTGCGCCCCTTCAGGTCGCTTCGTGATTGGCGTGTCGTTTTCCGGGGGTTCCGCTGCGCTTTACCCCCGGCTACTCGCGGACGCCCCTTCGGGGCTAAGTGGGCCGCTACACAAATTCACGTTAGCGAATTTGTGAAAACAGCCACTTAATATTTGGGCACATTGGATGTCTTGGCATGGCAGTGAAACGGCAGGTGTAATTTGAAGGTGCATGCTGTATTCGTGATGAGTCTGTGCGCCCATCTTGCTGCGGCGGGCGCAGGCGCGGGAAAAGAGTGGACGTACTATCTTGGTGATTTGAGCCGAACGCACTATTCGCGGCTGGATCAGATCAATGCAAAGAACGTGGAGCAGTTGCAGGTTGCATGGACGTTCCGCAGCGGAGGCGAACAGCAGATTCAGTGCAACCCCATTGTGGTGGATGGGTTGCTGTATGGCGTGTCGGCGGAGCGGCATGTGTTCGCGCTGAACGCGGCGACGGGGGAGGAGGTGTGGCGCTTTGTGCCGCCGGATAAGCAGGCGATGTCGGGGGTGTGCCGAGGTGTCCAGTATTGGGCCTCGGGCCGGGACAAGCGGATCATGGCGTCGATGGGCCACTCGATCTACGCCCTGGCGGCAAAAACGGGGAAGCCGGTGCCCTCCTTTGGTGTCGGCGGCATCGTGGACATCAAGAAGGCCTATGATCGCGAGATTGGCGAATTGCACGTCGGTTCGACTTCGCCCGGCGTGATTTATAAAGATACGATCATTGTCTGCACGCGCGTGAATGAGGCGAAGCCGGCGGCACCGGGCGATATCCTGGCGTTTGACGTGCGCACCGGCGCGCGTAAATGGATCTTCCACACCATCCCGCATCCCGGCGAGTTTGGCCATGAGACGTGGCCGCCGGAAGCGTGGAAGATGGCGGGCGGTGCGAATTGCTGGGCGGGAATGAGTCTCGACGAGGAGCGTGGCATTGTTTACATCCCCACCGGTTCTGCCGCGTATGACTTCTACGGGCCGGATCGCAAAGGCGACAACCTCTTCGCCAATTGTCTGCTCGCGCTGGACGCGGAGACCGGCAAGCGCCTCTGGCATTACCAGGTAATACGGCACGATCTGTGGGACCGCGACTTGCCCGCGCCGCCCAACCTCGTCACGCTTAACCTCGATGGCAAAGAACGCGACGCAGTTGCCCAGATAACCAAGTCCGGCCATGTATTCGTCTTTGATCGCGTAACTGGCGAGCCGCTCTTTCCCATCGACGAAGTGGAGGCGCCTGCATCCGACATTCCCGGCGAGTGGGCCGCGCCTGCGCAAGCGTTGCCGTTGAAGCCGCCACCGTTCGCACGCCAGCATTTTACGGAAGACCTCGTGACCGATCGCGCGCCGGAAGCTCGTGCGTTTGTGCTCGAGCGGCTGCGCCGCGCGCGCTCTGGCCCGGCCTTTGTACCACCCAGCTTTGAGGGGACGGTCATCTTCCCCGGCTTTGATGGCGGGGGCGAATGGGGCGGCGCGGCGGTCGATCCCGAGACGGACCTCTTGTACGTCAATGCGAGCGAGATGCCGTGGCTCCTGACGATGTATGACGTAACGGAAGGGGCCGGCGGCCTCATGCAGGCAGTGGGAGCGCGGACCTACGCCCAGAATTGCGTCTTCTGCCACGGCATCGACCTCAAGGGCGATCCATTGCGCGAGTTCCCGCCGATCCAGGACCTGCGCGCGAAGTTTTCCATCGATCAGATGTGCGCGCTCGTCCGCGATGGCCGGAACCGCATGCCTTCGTTCGCGTTCTTAATGCAGGAAGAAATCGAAGCCGTCGTCCAGTATATCTGTGGATTGGAAGCAGCCGCGCGCGAAACCGGGTCCGCCACGCCCGTGGCCACCCCCTTGCCAGTGGAACGCTGGTTCAACCACACGGGCTACAACCGCTTCGTGGATCAGGACGGCTATCCCGCGGTCAAGCCGCCCTGGGGCACACTCTCGGCCATCGACCTGAACGGGGGCGAAATCACGTGGCAAGTGACGCTCGGCGAGTCCCCGGAGTTGGCGGCGGCAGGCTACCGCAATACGGGCGCGGAGAATTATGGCGGCCCCATCGTCACGGCGGGCGGCCTGATCTTCATCGCCGCCACCAAGGACGAGATGTTCCGCGCCTTCGACAAGGAAACCGGCGCACTGCTGTGGGAGACAAAACTCCCGGCCGCCGGGTATGCCACACCGTGCACCTACATGATAAGGGGGCGGCAATACGTGGTCATCGCGGCCGCGGGTGGCAAGATCGGCAGTCCGGCGGGGGATGCTTACGTGGCCTTCGCGCTCCCCGCCGCAAAATGAATTCGGGACAATCAGACGTCACGTGCGGTGTTTTGCGGCCTCGTGGAACCTGACGGCGCCCCACGTGGAGAGGATCGCGAACAACGTGAAAATTCCGTGCACAATCAATTCGGCGCGGATCTGCTGGAAGGCTTCCGCACCGGAGGACGCATTCCAGGCAGGGCTGGTGGAGATGCCCCTGAGATACGCAACGGCCATCAGTGCCCACAAGAGGGACACAAACAGCGGCACGAGCCGCTCTCCGGCCCGCCGCTGCCACTGAAGCACCAGCACGGCGGCCACAACGCCCAGCAACAACACGAAGCCCCAGAGCGTGACGGTCACGGCAGCGCCGCTACCGGGAAACAGGTCGGCCCGAAGGTCAATGGTCGTGGCGATAAAGGTGACCGTCGCGGCAATCTGCCAGGCCAGCGTGGGGGACGAACGCGCCAGACCGAGAAGCACACACCCCAAGCCCGTGTATCCGAGCAATGTTCGGCCCAGTGGCGTCACCAGCCAAGGGAGGATGCCCACAACCAGGAGCGGCCACAAGAGGAATACTCCAACCAGCACAGCACCGGCGGCGAGACCGGCCGATTTGGCTTGAGCATGGGGATCGACGAGGGGAGCATAGTGTGGCAGCCCGCGTCGCAGATGCCACGCGCACAGGCCGAGCCCCGCGCCAAAGCAAAAACCAAAACTGAACTCCATGAACTTCCAGTAGGGCAGCCAGGCGAGTGTGTCAACGCGCGATGAAAGGACCATCCACAGGGCGCCGCCGCCAAACCCAATGCCACCGGCGGCGAGACCATATAACGCAAAGCGGCCCACCACTCCAAACATCGACGGCACACTTACTTTCACATACGCCAGCAGGAACAAAGCCCCGAACAGCAGGCCTGCCCACGACTCGGCACGCGGCTTGT
>JACPGD010000106.1 GCA_016182645.1 Candidatus Hydrogenedentota bacterium
ACCTTGAGGTAGGCCTCCGCCTGTTCTTCGTCGAGCGCGTCCACGGGCGGAGGAGGTTCGATATCGCCCAGCAGAGCGATGACCGGCGCCGCATCGCCGCTTTCGAGATAAGTGTCTACCAATCCCAGTCCAGGCGTGGTGTCGTCTTCTTCAAACTCGTGTTCCTCCCGCAGGGCGCGATCAATCGCGCGGGCTTCCGCGTCCAGATCGCGCTGGAGTTCGTCGGGAAGGTCCCCGTATTCAGAATCCTCGTCCTCCTCCTCTTCGTCCGACGGCGTTGTTGTCCAGCTCTGCATCTGGACCTCGCCATCGTCGAGGTGGATTTCCGTGATGTCCAGACTACCCTGGAGCTTCTCATCGGGTCGTGGCTTCGGAGCACGATGGGGCAGCGGCGCCCACGCCCCTTCGTCGTCGTCGTTTTCCGGCTCGCGAATTTGTTCCTGGACGACTACCCCAGCCAGTTCGGTGACCACGCGTCCATTCTGACCGAACCATTCCAGGTAGAGACGGCGCTTCCACGCGGTGGGGGGTGGCTCGCCCAACCGGGAGCGATCCAGATACTCTTCGACCGAGCAAGGCAATGCACGCGCCCAACCCTCGGCGGTCATGGTGCCTGTGGGCCCCACCTGAAGTTCTTCAAAGTCGCGGAACTTGTCCAAGTCAAAAACGGGCCCGGCGGTCTCCGATTCTTCCGGCCAAAACCGGACGCACTTTCCCCGGAGATCGGGGTCACAGTCTCCGGTCAACTCGAAGCGGATCATGGTTTCCGCCCCCGGTTCTCCGCCACGGAGCAGGAGGACGCCGAAGGTAGAGTAATGTGTCACGTTGCGCAGTTCGCCATACACCAGGTATTCGCCCAGTCTCGTGGCCATGATGCGTGGTACCTCGATAAAAAGAATGAACTGTTAATCGCTTTGCTTGAAAGCGCCTGCCGGCAAGTCATCATAGCAACAACGGCCCCACGAAAACCGCAATTGTCCATCATTCACGGCCGGCAAAAATGCTCGCGCCAAAGAATAAATGCAAGCAGAACATGCACGAATTGATCGTCCGTCGTTCGTCCTTCGAGGTGGCTGCTGATGCGTCTTTGCGCTTCGTCCACCTCGATGACATCTTCATACAGTTCGGTTTTCGCGATCATCTCGAGGATAAAGCGGCGGCTGCCCGTGCGTTGCCACTCTGTGTAGAACATCCCCTTTTCCAGGTTGCGCCCGCCATACCGGCCGCCGGAGAGTCCGGGCAGAATCCTATGGTAGAAACGCTGCCGCGCCCGGTGGAACAGCCGCGCGCCTGGGCTGCCGCCGATAGGCACGGCCGTGCCGCTGCGGGGGATGGCGGCCAGCGCCGGAAAGTGCCTGCGGATGAGTTCCAGGAAGAACTGTTTTCCACGGCGATAAGGCATGGGGATGGCCAGGAGGTATTCCCACACCTCGTGATCGTCGTAGGGATAGAGCAACCGGGAGAGGGCCCCTTGCAGTTCAGATCCAACACCGATGAAGCGCCGGTGTTCCTGGTCGCGCCGGAGGATTTCGTTCCGTGCCGCCGGGTCGTGTCCCTCGAGACTGTCGTACTGGGCGCGTAATTGCTGGAGCGAGACGCCGCGTGCGGCACGCAGGATGTGGGGCTTAACCAGCCCCTCGAACCGTTCCTCCGCGAGGAACCCGGCAAAAGCGCGTTCCAGCAGCAGCCGAAACGCCTGGTCTGGATTGGAGTCCTCCGGAAAGGCAGGGTGGACATTGCCACATCCCAGATAACCATCGAAGAGAAAGCGGAGTTCCAGTTCCTCCACGAGCGTGTCGCTCGCAATGGACCAGCAGATGTGGGCGGTGGCCAGTCCTTCGATCCGGCGGATGGCTTCCGGTGCGTAGCGCGGCAGGTAGTCTGCGCCGACCCGGATAAAGTGATGCTGGAACCGGCTCACTCTGGCAATGCGCGCGGCAAACTTCGCGTCGTGACCGGCAGGATCGCTGGTAGTGATGGAATGGTAGGTCGCGTGGGGGTCTTCTTGGCGCATGAGGCCCGCGAGCACGCGCGAATCCAGACCACCGGTGAGCAACACTCCTGTAGTGGATTCCGGCAGGCGGCGGCGCACGGCTTCGCGCAGGCGTTCGTAGTAGCCATCGGCGTAACTCTCCAGCGGAGCGGCCGGATCTTCAACGGGCGCTATCTCATGGTTCCAATATCGGGTGCACGCCAGGGAGTCGGGCGTGCAGGTGAGGACATGCGCGGGCGGCACGAGCCGGATGTCCCGGAAGAGCGTGCGGTCGTCGAGGAGGTAGGTCAGACAGAGGAGTTCGTAAAAACCGAGTTCATCCAGCGTCTTGTTGAATGCCGGGTGCCAGACAATGGCCTTGGATTCGGGCGCGAAGAGGAACAAGCCGCCGCGCCGCCAATAGTGCACTTTGGCGCAGCCGCCGCGATCGGTGATGATGGTGAGTCTTCTGGATGTGCCTTCCCACAGCGCGAGCGCGAAGTAACCGTTCAGTCTCTGGAGAGGCTGCACGCCATGCCGCAGGAAGACGTGGAGCAGCAGTCTGGCCAGTGGCCAGATCCCGGCCTCTGGGTGCGTCATCTGGGGCAGACGTTCGAGGAGGGCCGCACGATTGGAGATCTCGCCATGAAACGCGAGCAAGGTGCCGCCTTCGCGCGCGACACCCATCCGGTCATCCAGCGAGACACACGCGAGCGCGCACCCGCTGTCTGCCACAGACTGCACTTCATACCATGGCCGATGCAGGAGGGGCGGGATCATGCGGCCCAGACACGACTGGACCATCTCAGGATCCGACGACACCACACCCAATATCCCGGGCATACACGGCGCTCCTTGATCGGATCGGGGTAGCCGGGGCTTCCAGCCCCGTTCTTGAACTATTCATCCGCCAGTTGTCTACGCGATCTCAGATGGTCCTTGTTGCGGAAAGGCCATTTCGGGAGGGCGAGCGTACCCGCGAGCCGGTTGAACACCGCGAAATACTGAGCTTTCACGGCCAGGCAACCAGCTCGCGGGTACGTTCGCCCTCCCAAGAACGTTTTCCGCAACAGAAACTTGATAAGCCGCAAACTCGGGAACGGGGCTGGAAGCCCCGGCTACGTCTAGCGCCGCGCGCAACGTGCAAAGCGCTGGGGATCGATTTCGAGTGGCATTTCGAGCAGGATCTGACCCAGACACTTGCCTTGGGCATCGATGCGAAGGCTGCGGCTGCCGCCACCGGCCAGCACCGTGGGCAAGACAAAATTGAGCGCCAGGAGGTTCGGCAGTTCGTAGCGCCGGACTTCGCCAGGTTGCATCGGCTCGAAATAGGCCGCAACACGGTCCGCACTGAGTGTGGACAACAGGAACTCGAACCCTTCTTCGTTGAACGCGAGCACGCCGATGTTGGCGCCGCCGCCTTTGTCACCGCTGCGGGCGTGCGCAATGTCGCCGAGGCGGATGGCAATCGAAGTGGGCAGCGTGCCGGTGATTTCCGCCGACGCGGCTTCAACGGAGCGATCAGGGCGGTACAGCATCTATGGCTCCTTCTTCTCGATAGCGGGCATGGCTCAGCCACCTCCTGAAACGCTGGTCGAGACGATGACGCGCTCGCGCGAAACCAGGCACGGCCAGAAGGCGAACACCGGATGCACGCCCGGACGGCCGGCCGCGTAGCCGGTGAGGCCCTGAGGTCCGCCGGTAATGAGCGCGGCCAATTCCCGGGTGAAGCGTTCGACCACCTCGCGGCGTGGGTCGGCGACGCTGATGCGCAATACGGTTTCGAGCAGTACCGGCGAAGACAGTATCCCGCGGGCCGCGGCGTTCGCCCCGAGATACTCGACCTCGCTCCGCTCGCACTCGAGGCCGGCTCGGCGCAAACGTTCGAGAATGATTTCGCCCGAGCGCCGGGCTTTGGCCAGAGCGTCGCGCCCGAAGATGGTGAGCGAACCGCTGGCGGAGTAGCCGTCGCGATAGGTGGCGCTGACCTTGAACGTGTCGGGCGGGGCGCTGCCGCCGGCGCCAGTGACGCTTACACGGTCCGGGCCTACCGCTGCGACACGGAGCGTGGAGAAGTCCACGCGGCAGTCGGGGCTGAGGTAATTCTTTGGATCGCCAATTTCATAGAGCAACTGTTCCTTCACCGTGCGCAGGCTGACCTCGCCGCCGGTACCGCGCGGCTTGGTCACCACCAAGTCCGCGTTCTCATTCACTTCGAGCACCGGAAACCCAACGTTGCCCGGTTCTGGCACTTCCAGCCAGTGTGTGGCGATGCCGCCGGTGGCCTGTGCGCCGCATTCGATGATGTGCCCGCCGACCGTGGCGTTTGCGAGGCGGGCGTAGTCCGTCCACGACCAGCCGAACGCATGCACGCAAATGCCCACGGTCAGGCTGGGGTCCGCCACGCGGCCGCTAATGACGATATCCGCGCCCTGATCCAGCGCACGCGCCACGGCGCGCCCGCCAATATAGGCATTGGCGGTGATAAGGCGATCAGCGACTTCGCGCAGGGGGCGCCCGCTTTCCAGATTGCGAAACGACGCCTCGCCGGGGTTCTTCCGCAACAGATCCAGTACATCGTCGCCGCGGACGATGCCAATCCTTTTGCGCACGCCGGCTTCGGCCAGTGCGCGCCCGCACGCCTGGGCGCACGCCTCGGGGTTCAGGCCGCCCGCATTGCAGACCACACGGAGCCGGCTGCCGGCGCGCCACGCCGGCGCCAGGCTGCGCACCACGTCCACAAAATCGCGCGCATACCCCGCGTGCGGCTCACGCTCGCGTTGCAGCGCGAGGATGCTCATCGACACTTCCGCCAGATAGTCCAGGGTCAGAAAATCCAGCGCGGGATACTGCTCGAGCAGCCGCGCCGGCGCGTCCGGCTGGTCGCCCCAAAAGCCCTGGGCATTTCCGATGGTTATCGTGGGCATGGCGGTCTTCGTTCTTGGCCTTGGTGACGTTTCAAGTTCGCGGCAGCGCTAATCATGCCGGTTCCGGCGCAAGGGGAGCAAGAAGGTCGTGCTCGACGCGAGGAGATACTCCATGTAGTCGCGTTCGTTGTCAACGGGAGAACGTACATCTGGGACAGGGCCACTCCCCACGAACCGGCTCGCGGGTACGCTCGCCCTCCGCGCGTGAACTTCAGTACAGGACTTCGCAGAGCCGCCAGTCGTCCCAAATGGCTTCGGCGCCGGGGGTGGCGCCTTTGTAGAACGCGGTCAGCAACACATCCATTCCTTCGACCGCGGTGGTGTGGAAGATGCCGGCGTATTCTTGCAGGCCGCGATTGGGCGGGATACTTATCAAGGCGTACTGCAAGCGCTCGATCACCGGCGGTGCGTCCGGTTCGGATACTTGAAATGCCGAGACGATCAGCTCTTTGTCCGTGCTATTGCGACAGCGGAGCAGGAGTTCATAGGCGGTGCCAGGCTTGGGCGTGGTGAAGCGGAGCCCGAATTGGTCGCCCACGGACGCGCTGCCGTCTCCGCTCTGCCAGGTTTGCTTCAACGCAAACTGGCCATGCACGCCTGGCCCCTGAACGGACACAACGCGCGAATAGGTCCGCGGGCATTGGATTTCGGCGCCGCGTTCCCAACCGCCTTCAAAGTCACCGGCAGCGACCAGGTTGCGTGCGTGGCTTGTCCGTTTGCGTTCGCTGTACGGCAAGGGCTTTCGTTGCAGCGTTAGCCAGCGTTGCCCCGTGTCTACCCCACCCTCTTGCAGCCGGATATTCGGATACAAGGGGAAGCCCGCCGGATCGGAGGCCCGAAAGATGTTGACGATGCACCGCTGGTCGCGTGCGCGCACGCCAACGCCGGCAAAGTTTGCCACCAATTCCTCGCTTTTCAACACTCGGTAGACGGGCGCAAAGACGAAGGTGCTTCCGACGCCAGGCGCGCCGGCGGGAACGAGGAACTCGCGGGAAAGATCGGCGAATTCCCGGTGGGACGGATAGTGCAGACGCAAGGCAATGGGTTCGCCCGTGCCCTGCAACTCGATGCCGAGGTAGTCGTCGTAAGACTGGTGCGACAATGCGGGCGGGTTATTCGGCGGGTGCGTGAACAGGCCTTCGTCCAGCGACAAGAGCACGGATCCCACGGGCCGTGCATTGTCATCAAAAGCCCGGCCTTCCGCCTTGACGGGAACCCAGCCGGCGGACAAATAGCTCGCGCGCAGCGCCGCGACCTGTTGCGCCTGGTACACCCGGGCGACCCAGAGCGGCCCGGCGAGGCCAGCCAGCAGCAGGACCGCCAGCGCGCCAGCGCGAAGGGCCGGGCGCTTCCACGCGCCGTCGGACAACGTGGTCCGCCAGTCGCGCCGGCGGCGAAGGGCAAGGATACCCAGCGTGCCGAGCCACGCCACGGCCCACCACAGAAAGACCTCGGCGTGAAAAGCGTGGCGGATGTCGTATTGCAGCGCGGTGTAGCCGTTGACGTAAAGCACGATGAGCGTCGCCGCCAGCCCGAGCCGGAACTGCCACGCGGCCAGTGTGAGCGCCGCGATAGCTGTCAGGACGGCCCCCCAGCCATAGAGGAAGCCGAACAGTGGCAACGGCCCGACGATCGGCAAGCTGCGGAACTC
>JACPGD010000094.1 GCA_016182645.1 Candidatus Hydrogenedentota bacterium
CTTCGCCGCCAATGGTTACCTGCGGCAGCTTGTCTTCCGGAATGCCCGTGACCGAAATGGCCACCTGAACACCACCCGTGACGGGGACCGTGCCGCGCGTCGCCCCAAGAATCTCGAACGCATTCGAGATGGGGACACATCCCGTGTAATGGAGGTTAAAGAAGATTTCGCTGGTCCCGCCTTCCTCCACAATGGCGGCATCAAAGCCGCTCATATACAAATCGGCGTTGCAGTACAGCGAATAGACATCGGCCGGCACATCCGCGAAGGAAAAGGTTCCATCGGGCCCGCTCGTTGTCTCCCGGGTGATGCCGCTTTCCTCGTCATAGGTGCGCTGAATTGAATCCGCATCCAAGCCGGACTGCGCGTGCAGCACCACCGGAACGTCGTTCGGCGCCGTCAACGTAATGGTCAAGTCCCCGATGTAACTGTGCGCAACGTCCAGCGTGACATTCACGTCTTCGATTACCCCGGCATCGGGTACATTAAGGGTAAATGTGATCTCGCCGGCGTCCACCAGCGCCGCGGGCAGCCCCGCCGCATCGTACTGCGTGGTAACGCCGCCACTGGTGATCTGCAGCGCCCAGGCATTCAATGTGCCGGTATCGGGATCGAGCACATCCTGGATGAGCAGCCGCCAGGTCCCCTGACGTTCCCCGCCGCGAAAATCTGCCGACCAATTCAACGCGGGCGTCCGCGATTGCCGCGCCCGTGTCGTAATCACTGACCAGGCCCGAAATGACACCGGTCTGCGCCACTGCCGCAGGGCCGGCCAGGACCGTCAGAAGAAGAAAGGGCATGAACGACGAGAAAGGTGAAGAGATCATCGGGAGAACATCTCTGTGGTTGGTTTACAGCCCCATAACTTCTGCCAGATGCACGCCACGCAGAGATTTATAACAGGCGGCATCGCACGCACGCAAACAGATCGCCAGTAGTCGCGCTCGCCGAGCGCGCGACTGGATCTGCCCCCTGACCCGATATAGCCAGGATCAAATTCGGTAGCTTCCGGCACGGAAGCCGGACGCTACCGGCATGGCGAAAAATTCGACGACCGCTTCTACCGCGTTTCCCCAGCCTGGCGGACGGCCGCGTCGAACGGAGCGAAGGTGTCTTGTCCAAAGAGGACGAAGCGGACCAGTTCCAGCCCGGGGTGGCCGCCGAGAAAGGTGGTCACCGTCTGGACGGCAATCTGGGCCGCATCGGGAATGGGGTAGCCATACACCCCGCAACTGATGGCTGGAAAGGAGATGGTCTTGACGCCATGTGCCACGGCGACCTCCAGGCTGCGGCGGTGACAACTTGCCAGAAGTCCCGGCTCGCCCTGGCGCCCGTCCCGATATACGGGACCGACCGTGTGGATCACATACTGAGCGGGGAGGCGCCCGCCGCTCGTAATTTTGGCATCCCCGGTCTTGCATCCGCCCAATTTCTTGCACTCTTCAAGGATGGCTGGGCCGCCCGCCCGGTGGATCGCCCCATCGACGCCGCCTCCCCCCAAAAGACTCTGGTTGGCGGCGTTCACGATCGCATCCACTCGCTCTTTGGTGATGTCGCCTTGGACGGCTTCCAGCCGGCAACCATGAATCATGGTCATCGAGGACTCCTTTTAGAACAGGTGGAACTGGCCGCGCCAGTACGGCCGACTTTCAAGGCTCGCGCGCCTGTACAGTTTGCACACACAAGAATTGTAAACCTCCCGGCGCGGTTTTGTCTCCGGAGCGACAGGCGGGGCGGATCCGGGGGGCAATTCTCGAGTGCGCGATTATTGCACAAGGACTTAGCCAGGGGCTGATAGGGGTTTCACCGTGGCTTTCCGCGACGGCATAAGAGTTGCACGGTCAGCGTCAACACGTACCAGGTGTCGAAGACACAGATTCCACACTTGAAGGAGGTCAACGAATGAAGCGCGTGGCTCTATCCTCCTTCCTGTTTCTTGTTTGCGCCGCGGTCTTAGGCGGTTGTGAAAAGAGCGGTAAGGAAAAAGCGGAAGAAGAATTCAAGAAGACAGGGGAGGCACTCGGGGAAGCGGTGGGGCATGCGGAGAAGGCCCTCGAGGGTGCGGCAGAACACGTCGAAGAATCACTGGAAGATGCGTCGGAGCGCGCTAAGGAGGCGGCGGAGGAGGCGGCGGAGAAAGTGGAAGAGAAGGTCGAAGGGCAGAGCATGGTCACCCCGGACGAACGCCTGAAGCAGGAGCGCGTGGCCGTGAATCGTTTTGAATCGTTCTCGCGCCGGATAGACGAACTCGAGTTCCACTTGGGCCAAATCCAAGACCAGGAAACCCAGGCAATTGCCGATGCCTTGCACGCCTTGCGCAAACAGAACCTGCTCCTCGGAGACCAACTCGCCGCGCTGAAGCTGGCCCGGTTGCAGTATTGGCCCGCGATGAAACAGGACGCGGATGGCGCCTTTGTCCGGATGACCGCGGAAATCCGGGAAATTGGCGATGCAATGCACGGTCTCGTATGCGCTTTGCACAAATACCAGGGTGTTCCCGAGCGGCCGACCGTCCTGGCGGCCAATCTTGCGGAATAGCCCGAAGGAGGATTTCCCGTGTTCGGCTGGATTCTGATGGTGGTGCTTATCTTGATTCTGATGGCGTCCCTGCCCAAGTGGCCCTACAGCCGCGAATGGGGCTACTACCCGAGCGGTGGACTGACAATTGTCCTCATCATCGTCATTCTACTGCTCATGTTTGGATACTTCCCGATTTAGTCCCTTTGTTCTTCCTAGCTTGTATGTCCTATACGTCCAATATTCCCCATACTCTTACTCTTGCGACACGCCGCCGCCCCGCGATGAGAAAGAGATCGGGGGGCGGCGGCGCAATTAAGGAGAGAGAAGAGAGAAACTCTTACAGGTACGTCCGTTCAAAGTCCTTCAATTCACGCTCCGCCTGGTCCCGGGCGAGACCGTAGCGTTCCTGGATCTTCCCGGCCAGCTCCTGGCGTTTGCCAGCAATAAGATCTAAATCGTCATCCGTGAGTTTTCCCCACTGTTGACGCACCTTGCCTTTGAATTGTTCCCAGTTACCTTCCACTCGATCCCAGTTCATATGCGGTCACTCCTTTGTTTTCGGCGCTGGTCGCGCAGGTGCAGTCCGTGCCTTCCGCACATCCCGCACAGCAGTACCATACGCCCTCCTTTTGCACGCCCTCGCCGCAATTGGCCTGCCATTCCACCGGTGATCGCCCGCATTTAGGGCAGACATTCTTCATAGACGGCGCCTCCTCATTGTCCCCGGCGCCCCGTGGCGCACCCAGAGACATACTTTAGCGGGCGCAAAGGATGTGCCAGCCAAAACGCTTCCGCCCGTCCTGGCCCCGGTTCACATAGTCCATTGAGTCCATTCAGTCCATTAGATGCCCCGAATCTTCTTGATGGCGGTTGGGTCGCGCTGTGTAAGAAAGCGACATACACTGTGACTTTCTTATTCAGCGGCACCGCTCCGCCTTGCACGCGGTCTAACTTGCTGGCAGAATTGGCGTAGGCTTGGGCAGATGCGGCTGAAGGCTGCTGCTACGGAGGACTCATGGCTGTCGATACCGCGCTTCGGGAAGAACAGGTGCGCCTGGCGGAAGAGTTGCTCTTTTCGGGGAAAAAGTTGCCAAGCTTCGCGAAAGCCCTCTACGCCGGGATCTTCGACGCCCAGCGCGTCTTTCCTTTTCCGCAGCCAGATGCCGCGCAGCAGGCCACGCTGGACACCTACCTGAAGGACCTGAATGCTTTCCTCGACACGCACCTTGACCCCGACTGGATTGACCGCCAGGCTGATATCCCGGAGCAGGTCATTCGCGGCCTCGGCGCGCTGGGCCTGCTCAGTTGCACGATCGACAAGCGCTACGGGGGCCTCGAATTCTCGCAGATCATGTACTGCAAAGCCGTCGAGCAGGTGGCGCGGCGCTGCGGCTCCACCGCCTTGTTTATCAATGCCCACCAGAGCATCGGTATGAAGGCGCTGCTGCTCTACGGCACGGAAGCCCAAAAGGAACGCTGGCTCACACGGCTGGCCAAAGGCGAATGCCTGGCGGCTTTTGCCCTGACCGAGGAGAACGCCGGTTCAGACGCGGCGGGCATTGAGACGCGCGCCGTGTTTGACGCGCAAAAGAACGTCTGGATCATCAATGGCCGCAAACAATGGATCACCAATGGGGGCATCGCGGAAATCCTCACCGTCATGGCGCGCACGGAGATCGAGGGGAAGGACAAGATCACCGCGTTCCTCGTGACCCCGGATCTGCCGGGTTTCAAAGTGACCGATGTCTCCCTCGAGAAGGTGGGCATGCGCGGATCGAAAACGGCCAAGCTTGAATTCGAGAACATGGAGGTGCCCAGGGAAAACGTGCTCGGGCCGCTGGGGCGCGGTCTGCATGTGGCGTTGCACGTGCTGGATTTTGGCCGCACTACATTCGGCTCGGCGTGTACCGGCGCCGCGCGTTATTGCGTCGAGCGGGCCACCGAGCACGCGCGCACGCGCTTCCAGTTCAAGCAGCCCATCGGCAAGTTTGAACTGGTGAAAGAGAAGATCGCGAGAATGGCCGCCTACACCTATGCCATGGACGCCATGACACAATTGACCGCCGGCCTGGTGGACCGGGGCGAAGAAGATTACATGTTGGAAACGGCGATCTTGAAAGTCTTCGCGAGCGATCACCAGTGGCAAATTCTCTTCGACACCATGCAGATCTTTGGCGGGCGCTCGTTCTTCACCGACGAACCCTTCGAGCGCATGATGCGCGACGCCCGCCTCAACACCATCGGCGAAGGCTCGAATGACGTCCTGCGCGCGTTCATCGGTCTCGTGGGCATGCGCGATGTCGGCATGAAATTCAAGGACGTCGCCGATCATTTGAAGTCGCCCACGCTGGGCCTCGGCAAACTGATCGGGCTCGGCAAGGACAGCCTCCGGAAGTTCTTCGTCACACCCGAGATTCCGGTGCACCGGCCAGAACTCAAGCAAGAGGCGCGCGCACTGGGCGAGCGCGTGCGCAACTTCGGGCTCGCCATTCAAAAACTCATCGTCCACCACAAAGAAAACATCATGGACCGGCAGCTTGAACTTAATCGCATCGCGGAAGCCGCCATGAACCTCTACGCCGCCACCGCCGTCCTCAGCAAGCTGGAAACGGAATTACAGCAAGACCGCAAGATGGGAGAGGGCTTGGCCGTCGGCAAGTACTTCTGTGTCCTGGCCTTCGACACCATCGACAGGGAATTGGCGGCAATCGTTCACAACAACCGCGACAAGGAGACCCTGCGTACGGCTGAGACGTTGTTAGGGTTGTGATGGGGACTTAGAAACTCGAGCTCGATGGAACTTGCGAGCACGCCGTAGATGAGCATGTTGCCGGGAGATCGTCATTGTTCCGAGTATTCGTTGATGCCGACGGCTGCCCTGTCAAAGAAGAAGTCTGCCGGGTGGCGCGGCGTTATGAGATCGATGTTCTGCTGGTGGCCAATGCACCCATGCGCGTTCCCGAGGGGGGCGGCGCTGAGTTGGTGCTGGTCGGAGCCGGATTCGACGAGGCAGACGATTGGATCGTCGCCCAAGTGCAGACGCACGATGTCGTGGTCACCGGGGACATTCCATTGGCGGCGCGGTGCTTGGCGCGGGGCGCTCGCGTGGTTGGGCCGAAAGGGAGGATTTTCACGGAGGAGTCCATCGGCGGCGCGCTCGCGAACCGGGAGTTTCTCTCGCAACTTCGCGAACACGGGACGATGACCGGCGGACCAGCGCCATTTGCCAAGAAGGATCGCTCTCGTTTCTTGCAGAGTCTGGATACGGTGGTCCAGGCTTCGCGGCGGGCGTCAAACGCGACGTGATGAGGCACGCGTCATCTCAGTTGCAGATGGGTTGTGGCTTCCTCCTCGTTCGCTAATTCCACGACGGTCCAAGCCAGCTTACGATCACTGCCCAAGGCGTCCTTCACCGCCACAACCGTGTACGTACCGGGATCGAGATGTTCAACCACGGCCGGCGCACCGGAAGTGCTTTCACCCTCCCAGACCAGCGCCTGCTCCACGCGCTCAAGGAGTTCGAGCGGAGAATCTTCGTGAGACAATTCAACCACCCAGCGCAGGACAGCCAAACCCGCGTCTTCACCCTCCACCGTAATGCTCAGGGAGGCGGTACCCGCATCAAAATGAACATCATGCATTGCCGTTTCGTTGGCGCGGAGTTCCACTGTCTCCGTCTTGTATCGCTTTGGCAGTCCGTCGCCGCCAATCTCGATTTCGAGCTTCACTGGCCCTTCGGACAACCCCGCGATGTCGTACGCGCCCATTTCATCCAGGCCATCCTCCACCACGACTTCTCCCGCCGCGCTTCGAGCATGCGCCATCACATCTCCGCCGGTCACCGGCAGGCCGCCGAGGTACACCGTTCCCTGAAGACTCGCCGAGCCTTCAGTGAAAGCGAGATCCGCGGTGGTCTCCATCCCGGCACTCAATTCCGCGCGTACCGACAGCTCGTGTCCGACAGTGCGTTCCCCCGTCTGTACATACTGCGTCGCCGACACGTTCACGTGGCCCGGCGGCAGTTCGTCAAAGTGATACACGCCGTCCGCCGTGGTTTGCGCCTGCTCCTCGCGCATCGCGCCGGGTTGTGCATAGGTGACCTTCACCCATTCCCCGGGCACGGGTTGCCCATTCGAGGTGAGTTGACCGCGCAGTGAGGTCTTTTCTGACAGGACGATCTGAACCGGGGTCTCCGCCGCTTCGGGCACCGCGGCCCATCCTGGCGCATAGGCCGCGTGGTAAGCCGAGACTTTTTGCGCGCCTGCCCGCAAACCTTCGAGCACAAACGCGCCGTCAACATCCGCGCGTGTTTCGGCTCCTGCCTCGGGCGTGGCGTTTTCGGGAATGCCGCCGCTGAAAACCAAGGCCCCCTCGATGGGCATCCCTTCGCCATCCGTGACTATGCCGCGCACGGAACGCGCGGGCTTGAGCCGGATCAACACATTCTCGACGTGACCTCCCGGAGCAACGCCCGTCTGCACCGCCTGCGGCGTGAAGCCCGGCGCGCGCGCCGCCACCATGGCCATGCCCATGCCATCGACCGCTTTTAGCGAGAAGCGGCCTTCTTCGTCATGGAAGCGGATGAATTCACTGTCCATCCAGGGCGCAATGTCCATCACCCACCCGGGATGGACGAGGACCTCGAAATCCGTTAGCGGCTTTCCCTCCATCTGCACGACTTGCCCCTCGATCACGGCTGCCGGTCCGAGTTCGAAATCGGCATTTCGTGCCCCCGCCTCGATGCCGGACAACCGCGCCGCCATATAGTCTGGATGGAAAAGGTGCAGTTCGTACGCGCCCGCCCCCAGGCCCTCAATCTCGTAGCGGCCCTCCGTATCGGTTTCGGCGCTGCTGGCCATCGTCTGTCCTTCGTGACTTCCCACGCAACTCACATTCATCCCGGCCAGCGGTTCGTGCTCCAGATTGGTGACGCGCCCCGCAATGCCCAGGTGACCGCCCGAATAGCGCAAGACAATCCCGGTTAGCTGTTCGCCCCGCCGCAGGTGGATCTTGTTGGCTTCCGTGGCTTGCTGCTCGGCGCCCGAGACTGTCAGGCGCAGGGTGTAGGCGCCTGGTGCAAGCCGCGGCAGGAGAAAGACGCCGGTCTCGTCCGGCCCGGCGCTGGGGACCTCAAATGGGAATGGAAAGCCCGGCTCAATGGTGATGCGCGCGTCGGGCACCGTGTGGTTCTGATTATCAAGTACGCGTCCTTCGATGCTTCCCTCCGGCAACATGGTCACCACCACATCCTCCAGTCCACCCGCCTTCAATTCATAGGGGCCCGCCGGGAGGCAAGCCCGTCCTTCCATGATGCCGAGGATGTACAGTTCTGTCGTGGGATTCAGGCCCAGAAGCTTGAAAGCGCCGTCGACGCCCGATTTTGTCTCGGACGCCGAGCCGCCGTCCCGCCCGCGACCCACTATCGTCGCGTCCGCTACTGCGCGGTGCTCCTCGTCCACAACCGTGCCCGAGACAGCGATCCCTGGTGCTACCGGGAAATGCACACCGGGTACGGTCTGACAAGGCCGCACCGCCACCTGCTGCGTCTTCCGCGCTGGCCGGGGGTAGTCCTTCGGCGGCCAACATTCGACGCGCACGAATCCAGGCACCACACCCGTCAGGCGGTATTCACCCGTCTCAGTCGATTTGCATGTGGGCAAGTGGGGCTGTGAGCCAGACAGGTGCACGGCGGACAAAGATGCCTGTGCAATGCCTTCGTTTGTTTCCGGATCATAGACACGGCCGGTGACCACTCCCCCACGATGGACCTTCACTTCGATATCCTCCACGCCTTGATTGGCGCGGACGGTGAGCGTAACCGGTCCATCTGGCGGTATAACCGTGTCCCCTCTGGCGGACAGCGTATACCAGCCCTCGGTAAGGCCAGTCAGGCGAAAGCTGCCGTGACCCGTGATTCCCGCTTCCACTTGGCCGCTCTCGCTGAAGGCCAGGATTCGGGCAGTGGGATCTTCGACGGGGTGGCCGGTTTCGGCGTCAAGGAGCACACCGGAGATGACCGCGCCCGCGCCCAATGCGGCGGAGGGGGCGGTTGGAGCGATTAGATTGGCGGAAATGGCGCTCTCGGTACTTCCTTGGGGAGAGAACCTGACTTCTGATACCTGTGCCTGAGTTGAAAACTCTGCTGCCGGCCGCGGTACAGCTACCGGCGAACCGAGCGTGTCCCAAACCGTGAACAGCGTCAAACCGGCCACAAAGGCCGAGGCCAACAGCCAAGCCCACAGTTTCACCGAGAAGGCCACACTCGACAGCGCGCCTGCGGCAGGGATACCCCCCGTAGCCGCGGCAT
>JACPGD010000115.1 GCA_016182645.1 Candidatus Hydrogenedentota bacterium
CCAAGAATGATCAACAGCGCGGCACTGACCAACCACCCGCCCTCACAAAAACGGTAGAACAGCACGCCCGCCAGGGCATCCATCACGGGCGCGGTTTGGACCTGAACGACCCAAACCGCGGCGGCAACTTGCAGCGCGATGAAGATCACCGTCAGGCGTCCACCCCACTGACGCAGAAACCGTTGCACATCGTGCGTGAGGTCTTGTTTGAGAGAGAGTAAGAGCAGCCCGACACCGCCAATCCCGGCGGAGCCGAGCATCATGAAGAGCCAGCGCGGGAACATGGTGGGATCGCCCGTGTGGAACGTGGCGCCGAAGGGATTTGCCCGATAGATTCCCGGCCAGCGTTCGGGCCGCAGCATCAAGGTCATGTTGGTCGAATAAATCATGGCAATCATCAAGACGGAGAGCAGCGCCGCGCCGCCCGCGAGGACGAAGGTGCGGCCTGTTTCCCCCCGCTGCACCATGACGTAGAGCATGGAATAACCAAAGAGCAGCAACCCGATGACGCTGATCCACCAGGCGCCGATGAGAATGCTGCTCGTGTACAACGCCCGGCCATAAAGCACCTGCGTGAAAAGCAGGGGTGGCACACCCAGATTGATGACATAGGTCATGACTACCGGCAAGCGCCGCGCGATGAGTTGCGAGACCTGGCGCAAACTCGTATCTTTGCTCCAGCGGCCCGCCAAACCCCAGGCGGGCGCGAGCAGCAGCCCGCCTATCAGGAAATGGAGGGCGATGAAGTGCAAGATAAGGGTCAGCGTGTGCAACGCCATGAACAACCACACCGGCGCCGGCAGCGGAATAGGATCAACGGCGGGGAACACTTCCATCCGCTCTTCTCCTTCAAGCTGGGGAAATCACCCTTCCCCTTGCGCGGAAGGCCGGGCCTTCCGCGCGCCACGCGATTCATTGGGGCAAACAGCAATTCCCGCGCCAACGAGCGTTGAAAGAGTAAAGTCCTTTGATTTGTAGGCACTACGAGGAGGTTATTGGGGTTTGCTCGCGCGCCGGAATGGTCTCCGACCAGGCAGACTGCGCAAACCTGTAATGCACAAGATTGCGCATAAAGATCTATCGCACATGTATGATTAAGCAGAGCGAGCGTACCGGCAAGCCACTTGTCAGTCTCCCCCACCCTCTGGCAACCCCGGACTACCGGGACTGTCTTGCGGGGGGCGTCCAGAGGAAGCGCCAGGGCTTGTCTTTATACTCCCCGGCGTAGTCCACGCCGATGCGTGGGGAGACGTTGATTTCGCCGGGCTGGGGGACATCGCCGCGGTCTTCGATCCAGAGGGCCGCGGTACGCTCTAAGCGGAGGTGGCGTTGAGGCGCTTGTCGATGTGAAACGCACGACAGAGCTTGCCGGGACCGTCGGTCTTCTGGCCGTGAGGGATGCCGGAAACAGGCTGTAGGCCGCGAATCAGCACGGCGGCGGGATAGTGCTTGCGCTCCGTGACGATGTTGAGGCAGTGGTACATGCCGTAGATGAAATAGACGTACCAATGCCCCGGCGGGCCGAACATGACGCTGGTGCGCGGCGTGCGGCCTTTGCTGGCGTGGCACGCCAGATCATGCGGCCCGCAATACGCTTCCGTCTCGCTGATCCACCCAACGAGTAGGTCATTCTCCGTGCGCCGCACGAGGTATTTACCCAGCAGCGCACGCGCGACTTCGACGGTGTCCTGGCGATAGAAACGTTGGGGGAGGCGATGATACTTCAAAGGTGTCGACTTCATCTGACGTTGCGTACGGAGGTTTGCGGGGAGGGTGCCGTGAATTGTCCGTGTTCGGTCTCGCACTCGTGAAATCGCACGCGGCTGCTGGATTCACGATTGCGAGCACGAAAGAAAGACGATTCTGAAGTGATTGGCCTCGTTCCTTCCAGTTTTGCGGCGTTTCAAGAACTGAGACGATTCCCTGGGACCAAAAGTTCCGCCCAAACGAGCGGCATGTCATGCGGATCGCCGCCCTCGGTCCGAACCACCGTGAAGACGTTTTCGCCAACATTCATGGAAGATTCTGGGCATTCGAAGGACATCATGAATGCCGCGACGGGGGTCTCCGGCGCGGACATTCTTATCTTCTTACAGGGCACGCCATTGCACGCCACGGAGATGGGCAAGCCTGCCTCCTTTAGTCCGAGCATCAGCATGCTGTCCCTGCTTTCTACTTCGCTCTTGGGGCCAATGTAGAACTTGAGTTGGACTCCCGGCGGCATCATGGCGGAAGGCAGTGGAATAGCTTGCGGGAAGCCGGACGGGACGGTGTCGCGATAGGTGGATATGAAGCGGCGCTGCATGGCGGCCAGCCGTTCCGGCTGGAATCCCTCCTGGAGCAAGTTCTGGTAACTGCCCGCACCGCCCGGCATGGGGCCGGGATCCATGTAGTTGAACAGGTAGATGGCGTCTGCGCGGCGGTGCAGCGCGGCCGAAGCGAACCCGCGCAAGCTGGCGAGATCGTTTTCGATTTGCGGCGCGCCAGGGTATGCCTGCAAGAGGATTTCCTGCCCTGCCGCAAGCACGATATTCTTGGAGGCGTCGCCCAATTGTTCGCGCCACAACTCGATGGGAATATCGAAGTCCGCGGTTGCCCAGAAAGGGGACGGCACGAGCCAATCGATCAGGCCCTCCTTTGCCCAGCGTACGCCGTCCATGCCCAGGCCGCGTGCGGCGTCTGGGTGCGTGGGCACGCGCGCGCCAAGCAGGATGGGATGCCCGCGTTTCTTTGAGGCCTCGGAACCCAACCCGCGCACCGTGCGCATGAAGTCCGTAAGGATGTCCGCGCCTTCCGCCTCTTTGCCCGGCGCGAAGTGCCAGCCGAAACGCATCCAGTCGAGTTCCAGGCCATCGGGGTCGTAGCGTTCGAGCAATTCGCGAACGAGCGCCAAGTTGTGTTCGCGCACTTCCGGAATGCCGTAGTCCAGCGCGCGGTCCTGCCACGCGCCCTGGCTGCCCGGCACGCGCCAGTATTCCGGATGCTGCACCCAGAAGGTGCTGTGCATGTAGTTCGTCGTGTCGTTCACATCGTGGACGTCGTTCATGCGCATGGTAAGCCAGGGTGAGATGCCCTGTTCACGGCAGCGGGCAATCCACACGGCGTACGGGTCCAGCCCGCGCTCGTGCAGCAGGCGCGCGTTCTCCACCCATTTCCGCGCCACCTCGAGGTCGGGCACCACCTGATTACCCACTTCCCAAATCACGTCGCGGACCGCGCTGTCATAACTGGCGCGCATGGCGTTTGGGTTCAGGAAAAGGTGCGTCACTTGCGTGTTCGCGTATTGGTCTACAAAAGCTTGCAGACCTTCCAGCGACATCTCCTCCGCCGTGCGCGAGCCAAAGAAGTGGCTATTGTCTTCATTGATGATGACGCCGTATTTCGGCTTGTTCGCCCCGGGCCGCGGCCCCGCGAGCACGGCCACCGCCTTGGGAAATTCGGGCGCATCCGGCTTTACCCCAAAGGAATTATTGTTCCAGTAGAACTTGTCTTCACTCGTCTGATTGAAGCGGATGGGCTCACCCGCGGTGTTGTAAATGGCATTTTGCGAGACATGGAAGCCGGAACTGCCTTCATCGAAAAAGATGCCGTTGTTGGGTGCGCCGCCGTGCGCGAAGGCGCTGCGGTGCACGTCGTGGATAAGGTTGCCGCTCAGGAACGTTTCCTTTTGATATCCGAGCGTGTAGATGCCGCCGCCGTCCGCCAGCATTTTCATGACATCATGAATATGGTTGTTATCGACCCACGCTTCCTGTTGGGATGTCGGCTTGGTCCCCCAATAGAAGCCAACCGAAATGCCAGTGTATGGCATGTCGTACACGAGATTGTGCCTAATCTTGGAAAGCGCGCTAAAGGCCGCAAAGATACCCACACAACCGTGATTCACCGCGCCGCAACGCGTGACAACGCAGTCGCTGACCTCATTGCTTAGCGGCGCAAGCGTCACCTCAGGCCAGTCCGCGGCCAGCGCGCCATCGCCGCTGTTCGTCTCCATCTCGCCGGTGCCACGCCAGCCAATGACCACGCCGTTCCCGCCGATGTCCTCGATCGTGCAGCGCGTGACTCGGTTGTCCCGGCAGCCCCGCCCAAAACCAATGCCACTCGCCCCCGTGTGGGCGATGGTGCACCGATCAAAGCGGCATTCAGCCGCATGAATCAGCTCAATGGCGTTCGGCAACACATAGGTTTTCTCTTTCAGCGTGGTCCCGTGGTGCCCCGCCTGAATCCCAATGTAGCCGAAGGTGGGCAGGGTCCACGCGCCGTGGGCAAAGGTGATGCCTTCAAAGCGGATTCCGCGCACCGGCTTCTCCGGCGTGCCGTGGAGGCGCAGCCATTGCCCCGTTTGTGGTGCGATGAATTGGCTATTGTTCGGGTCTTCGCCTTCCGCTGCCCGATACAACACGCACTGCGCCTGCGCATCGAGATACCACTCACGCGGCATGTCGAGGGCGGCGCGGCAATGTTCCAGGTAGGCGGGCTTGCCCACGCTGGCCGTAGTGGCGTCGCCATGGCCGATCCAGCCGATGGGCACGGCCGCTGTGACCTGCTCACCTTCCACACTCTCCACCGCCACGCGCGTGATGGACCAATTCTGGTACATCACCAATTCCGCGCCAGCGGGATTGCGGCCCAGGAGTGTCTCCAGCGAGGCTGCTCCCGAGGGGGTCTCTGAACGAAGTGTCACCGCGCGATAGTCCGGCGATACTTCGGTCACACGCAACAATTCGGGCGCGTTCGGATGCCGCGCCCGCATCAGGCGCTCGCCATCGCGGTACAAATCGCGAAATGGCTGGAGGCCGTTGACGCGCGCGCGCCAGAGATCGTTTTCCGTTTTTTCCCAGCTTGTTATCGGCACGCCGCCTGTGAACACCACCTCCGCCTGCGGCGCCGCGATGTAGCTGATGGATATCCCTTCCGGAGGCGTGTCCTCCGGGGTGAGTTCGATGGGCGCATGGAGGAAGTACGTCCCGGTCCGGAACTCGATCCGCACGTTCTCCGTCTCGTCGGTGGCCAGCCACCGCCTCACGGCGTCCCGCGCCTCCTGCGCAGTGGCCAGTGGGCCCTCCGCCGTGCCGCTGTTCCCATCGTCCCCTCCGGGGGCCACATAAAAGGTTTTGGCGACGACGTTTTGCTGCATGAGCACCACGGCAAACAAGAACAGTATGGGCCGGAGCATACAACCTCCTTTCGAGTGGGGGTCATGGTAACACCGGGGCGCGGCTAA
>JACPGD010000140.1 GCA_016182645.1 Candidatus Hydrogenedentota bacterium
AGGGGTCCATGGAAATGCTCGCCGACCGTGACCCCGAGGAGGCGCGCCAGCTCCTCGATCCGGTTTTAGAGCGCCTGATGGCGGCCGTTCACCGCTACGAGGGGACGGTGAACCAGGTCCTGGGCGACGGGATCATGGCGCTCTTCGGCGCGCCCCCGGGCGTGCTTTCAGCGGTCTACGGCTTCGCGCTCGAAGCGGGCGAACCGATTGCCGATGTGGCCTCGGCCCACGGCGCTGGGGTGTGGCGCGGCAATGTCGTATACATCTTCTCCAACAGCGGCGCGTTCCTGACGACGGCGATCTATTGCCTCTGGCTGCACGCGCGCCACAAGACCCTGGGCGAACTCGTCGTGCTGCCCGCGGGCCCGGAGGAGGCGCGTCTATCGTTGAATTGGGCCTGGGCCCTCGTCACCGGCGTGTTCTGGTACGGGCAGTTCTTCTTCTACAACCTCGGCCACGTGCGGATGGGCCACTACAAGTTCACGAGTTGGGCGATCCACATGATCATGCTCGTGCTCTTCAGCAACGCCGTCGGTATCGCGTTGCGCGAGTGGCGCCAGTGCCGCCGCGTGACCTACGGCACCCTTGGGGCCGCGCTCGCCGTGCTGGTGGGCGCGGTGCTGCTGCTCACCTATGGAAACTACATCGGTGACCTCGCCACCCAATGAAAGCCAACTCGATTACGCTACCACGTCCCCATCGGCCTCGATGTCTTCTACACTTTGAGCCAGACTGGAAAACCAGGAGGAAAAATGAAACGCGTCCTATGCTCAACAGGCAACGTTGATTCCGCCACACGCCGTGGCATTAAATGCAGTCAAAGTTAAACCTCAACCGTGAGGTCCGGTGATGAAGTGGAGCAACTTTTTCATGTTGGCCCTCGTGCTCCCTGCCGTCGCCGCAGGCGAAACGGGCTACCCGGACGGCCGCCCCGTTGCCACGTTGCGGATGGAGGCGCAGGATCAGGGCGTGGTGCTGCGGCATGGCGATGGCCCCGACGGGTGCGACAACTTGGGCGCGCGGGAGGCATTGATCTTCAAAGAGGACGATGTCTATCACCTCTTCTATGACGGCGCGGGACCCACGGGCTGGCTGGCGTGCCTGGCGACGAGCACGGACCTGAAGACGTGGGAGAAGCATGGGCCCATCCTCGATTACGGCGAGCCGGGCGCGCCGGACTCTGCCACCGCCGCCTCACCCTGGGTCATCCACGATGGCAACGAGTGGCACATGTTCCATGTAGGTTCGCCCAACGCCACGAAGCCACCGGATCGCGTCCCGACTCCCCCCTACCTCACGATGAAGGCGCACAGCCAGCGGCTGGCCGGACCGTGGATCAAACAGCCGGAGGTGGTTCCCTTTCGCACCAAGCCGGGTACGTACTACCAGGACACGGCAAGCCCTGGACACATCGTAAAACGGGGGGACGAGTACCTGATGTTTTTCAGCGCGTCCTTCAAGCGCACGCTCGGCATCGCGCGCACGAAGGATCTGAACGGCCCCTGGACCCTCGATCCCGCGCCCATCGTTTCGCCGGAGGAACAGATCGAGAACTCCTCCCTCTACTACGAACCCACCAACCAGACCTGGTTCCTCTTTACCAACCACATCGGGCTGGACAAGACAGAGTATACTGACGCGGTCTGGGTCTACTGGTCGCAGGACCTCAACACCTGGGACGCGACGCACAAGGCCGTCGTGCTCGACGGACAGAACTGCACGTGGTCGAAGAAATGCATCGGCATGCCCTCCGTCATCGTGGTGGGCGAACGCCTGGCCCTGTTTTACGATGCCCCGGGCGGCGAAAGCACGAGCCACATGCACCGCGACATCGGCCTGGCCTGGCTGGACTTGCCGCTGTCGCCGCCCGTACCCTGACGGAACCGGGCGGTGGGCCCGCGGGATCAATAGTCCAAGGATGCCGGGACAGGAAAGGGGTGTGTCATGAAACGAAAACATATCCTGTGGCTGTATGAAGAACTCCCCAATCTGGTCAGCGCGGGTGTGCTCTCGGCGGAGGGTGCGGCGCGCTTGCGACAGTATTATGGGGACGCGGGGGAGCAGGTCCGGCGCAACTATGCGCTGGCCGTCTGCGCGGCCTTGGGTGCAGCGCTTATCGGCCTGGGCATCATCCTGCTCTTCGCCCACAATTGGGAGAACCTGTCGCGTCCGGCCCGCACCGTGCTCTCGTTCACGCCGCTCGTGCTCGGGCAACTCATCGCCGGTTGGACGCTGCTCCGCCGGCCAGATTCCGTCCCCTGGCGCGAAGGCTCCGGCATCTTTCTCATGGCGGGGGTGGGCGCCGCGATTGCCCTGATTGGGCAGACCTATCACATCTCCGGCGACCTTGGCGCGTTCCTATTCACCTGGATGCTGCTGAGTCTACCCATCGTCTACGTGCTTGGCGCCGTGGTCCCGGGCGCGTTCTACTGGATCGGGCTTACGTGGTGGGCGGGCTTCGTCCAAAGTGAAGGCGGGCAGGTGGTGCTGTTCTGGCCGCTGGCCGCGCTGATGGGTCCCTACCTCTGGAAGGTGGCGAGGGACAACCCCTACGGCCCGCGCGCGATCCTGCTCGGCTGGGTGCTCGCGTTATGCCTGTGCGTGGCCACTGGGATCACGCTGGAGCGGTCCTTGCCGGGGTTGTGGACCGTGATCTACTGCGCGCTGTTCGCCACGATGTATTTGCTCGGTGCCTATGCGTTTGGTGGGGCGCCGGCGTTCTGGCAGCGCCCGCTCGAAGTCGTGGGGGCCGCCGGCATCGCCGTGGTCTCGCTCATGCTCACGTTTCGCGAACCGTGGCGCGAAGTGGGCTGGAACTATTACCGTAGCAGCGCGGGCTATCACGCCTGGGCCGCGGTGCAGGACTACTTGCTGGCGTCGGGGTTGCTTGCGGCGTCTGCCCTGCTGCTGGTGCTGGTTTATCGCGAGCGCCGGCTCGAGAAGATCCCGTTTG
The DNA here is from genome assembly GCA_016182645.1 of Candidatus Hydrogenedentota bacterium. Classification (GTDB taxonomy): domain Bacteria; phylum Hydrogenedentota; class Hydrogenedentia; order Hydrogenedentales; family JACPGD01; genus JACPGD01. The sequence goes on from JACPGD010000140.1 coordinate 2,954, forward strand.
GCGTGGCGGGCGTGGTCGCGCTGGTCGTCTACGCGACCATAGCGGCGGAGCTGCCCGAGAGCTTCGCACTCGCCATTTTCAATGTGTACTTGTTCGCGCTCGGGCTAATCACGCTGTTTAGCGGCCTCTTGAGCCGGCACTTGCCCACGCTCAACTGGGGGCTGCTCCTGGTCTCGACCCTCATCATCGCCCGGTTTTTTGATGTGGATCTGTCCTTCACCGCCCGCGGCATCGCCTTTATTCTGGTCGGCATTGGGTTCCTCGCCGCCAACCTGGTGGTCCGCCGCACGGGAGACACGTCATGAAAAAGCCTCTTTCTCTGGTCCTGTTTGCGGCCCTCGTGGTGGCGCAGTTGTGCGTGCCGGCCGCCATGATCATTGGACGTGAAATGACGCTGCGGCAAGGCAAAGCCTTCCGTTTCCACACGGCGCCCGTCGATCCCTACGATGCGTTCCGGGGGCGCTTCGTGGCGCTGCGCCTCGAACCCGACAACGGATTTCTTCCCGAGGGCGAACATATCGAGCGGAGCCAGAAGCTGTACGCGACCCTGGGAGAAGATGAGCAGGGATTTGCAAAGATTGCCGGTCTCAGTCTGACGAAGCCCGAGGTAGAACACTACTTGCCCGTGCGCGGCTATCCCGATGCGGCCAATGGCGGTGTCCGCGTCCTCTGGCCCATCGACCGCTACTATCTGGATGAAGCCCTGGCGCCGGAGGCCGAACAACTCTACCGGCGAGGTTCTTCCCCCGCGGAGCGCACCGCATACGTGAGTGTCCGCGTACACAAGGGCCATGCCGTGTTGGACGGCTTGCCGGTCTTCGCCTGTTCATTTACGCTGGTGGGCTGGCAGGAGCGTGGTCTCGCGCCCATAGTGCGGAATGTGTATACTCGATGCAGGCAGACGGTGAATGCTTTGCCTGAAGGAACAGGAGAAACGGGCATGAGGCGGAACATGCGGCGGGCTTGTGTGGCAATCCTTTTGGGCGCGTGTGGCGCGATGACGGGCGTCGCGACGGCAGATCCCGGCGATGTCGTCTTTGTCGATCGCGCCAATACGAGCGGGGTGGAGAATGGCTTGAGTTGGAGCACGGCCTACACGACCATCCACGCCGGCATCGAAGCGGCGCGCCGCAACTTCGGCGGGGAAGTGTGGGTCGCGGAGGGCGTCTACGCCGAAGAACGCAGCAACGGCACGTTGCGCTTGCGGCCACTGGTGGACGTGTATGGCGGATTTGCGGGCACGGAAACGGCCCGAAACCAGCGCGATTGGCAGGCGAACGTCACCGTCATCGACGGCGCCACGGCGGATGCGGGCGAGCCTGCGGAAAACGTGGTGACCGGTGCGGATGATGCGCGCCTGGACGGATTCACGGTCCGGGGCGGGCGCGGCTCGCACGGCGCGGGCATGCTGAACATCGAGAACTCGCCCCTTGTCGCGAACTGCACGTTCACGGACAACCTTGCGTCGGAATTCGGCGGCGCCGTCATCAATGTGGACGGGGCGCTGGCGCAATTCATCGATTGTCTCTTCACGGCGAACAGCGCGGAGGAGAGCGGCGGCGCGGTAGCGAACACCAACGCCTCGTCGGTGTTTGAAGGATGCACGTTTAGCGAGAACACTGCCGCGGCGGCGGGCGGCGCCATCTTCAATACGCCTGGCTCCGATGCCCTGGTATCAGAGTGCGTCTTTCGCGGCAATACGGCCACCAATGGCGGGGCGATCTTCACTGATGAGGCCAGCCCGCTGGTCGAGCGCAGCCGCTTCTTCGACAACGTGGCGGATGAGTTCGGCGGGGCGGTGTTCAACAACAATATGGCCGACGCGATGATTATCAACAGCGTGTTCGCGCGGAACATCGCGGAGAACGGCCGCGGCGGCGCCATCGCCAACCAGGAGAGCGGACTGTTCCTGCTCAATTGCACGTTGAGCCTGAACGACGCCGGAACGGCGGGCGGCGCCGTGTTCAGCAACGGGCAGCAGTTGCTGGTCATCAATTCCATCCTCTGGGAGAACACGCCCACCGAATTCTCGATGATCGCCAGCGACTTGCACGTGGAATACAGCAACGTGGACCGCGGCGGCGTCGACGGGGAGGGGAACATCAGCTTTGATCCGCGCTTCGAGGATCCGGAGACGGACGATTTCAATTTGCAACCGCAATCGCGCAGCATCAACGCCGGCACCATCGATCCCGCCCCGGCGGAAGACGTCGATGGGGTCGCGCGCCCGCAAGGCGAAGGTGTGGATATGGGCGCCTACGAGGCGACCGACATCGGCGAGCCCGAACCCATACCGCCACTCGGCTGTCTCCTCTTCGGCACGCTCAACCCCGGCGGCTGGCCCACCCCGCCCGCGCACGGAGACGCCGTCGTGCTGACCGCACTGGCTACCCTGCTGGGTGCCACGGGGTGGCTCCTGAGGCACCGGAACGTCCGATCCTGGAGCGGCAATCAGCATCCGAGCGATCTGTAAGGGTTGCAATGCGCGCTGGAGTGTTCCCCGTGGAACATCGTGAATCGTGCCAGAAGCTCGAAATCCAACGTGCGGAAACGTCCTACTCATTCTGCGGAACAAGGGTGGCAGGTCTGTTCAGGCGAATGGGGAATGAGGGGTTACGGAATGCGGAAGGTGTGAAAAGGGCGGGAGCGGGGCGGGGAGTGGGTTTGCGAAACAAGGGGTACTCAGTGGACAATAGAGGTAAATCCGCGAATATCCGATAGATCTAGGTGTTTTGAGTTCGGATCGCCGATTCCGAGTTCGATACCAACGCGGTGGTGGGAGGCCGATGGCGGTGTCGATCCCAGAGGGGAAGGGGCGGCGGCAAGGAGAGGAGGAGACCTGACGGTCGGGGGAAGTGGCGCGGTCAGGAGACCGGGCCACAGCAGAGATAGCGTGCCCCACCGTCCCAACCGAGTGGAGCCCCGCGCCCTAAAACGAAGACAAAAACACTTCGGACTCATCAACAAGCCA
>JACPGD010000108.1 GCA_016182645.1 Candidatus Hydrogenedentota bacterium
GCGCCGAAGAGAGAAGGGAAGATAATAAAGGGCAGCGAGAAGAGGAACGTCGCCATCGCGGGAATGTAATCTTGCGGGACCGCCGTGAGATGGAATTGCGCCACGGCCAAATCGATATCGCCCTTCTGATTCTGGGAAAAGTGAAGGCCGAGCCCGGAGAACACCCCGCCCACCCACTCGAAAATCACACCGCCAGAACGTGTCGCTGCGCCCGCACGGGACAAGAGGGCGATGAGAAAGAACTGGATGACCCACTTGTAGAGGTTGTCGTTAAAGGCCCCCTGGAACTGCGTGGCAATTAACGCCCAGAAGCCGCGCTGGTTAAAGTCTGCTTCTTGCACGCGCCGGAGAGCCATCTGAAGTGCTCCTAGACTTCCGTCACATCGGCACTGCCATCACGTCTTGCCACTTCCTCCCGGATGCGCTCCAGGTACCGGATCAGCCCGCGGCATTCCTGGTCGCTGAAAAGGCCCAGCACTTCATGAATATCGTTGCGGTAGAGTGGCTCCACCTCCGCGAGCAGGGCGACGCCCTTCGGCGTTAATTCGACATGGTAAATCCTGCGATTGTTGGGGACCGCGTCGCGCTGAACCAAGCCCTTCTCTTCCAGTTTGTCGAGGACCGAAGTGATGCTGGCGCGCGTCACCACCAAACGCCTCCCCAAATCTGACTGCGTCCATTTGCGCTGCTTGTACTTCAGCGAGAACAGCACATTGAACTGCGCCTCGGTCAGATCGAAATGCCGAAAGAGCGCCGCGCCCTTTTGCGACAAGACATTGGCGGTACGTACCACGTTGAGCACGGCTTCATGCCGCACGTCCTCCATGGGCCGCTCAAGATCCAATTCTCTATTCAGCGACATGGGCCAGAATCCTTTCCTGACACTGCACGCTATAATTGTAAATGACAATATTGTTAGATGTCAATCAGTTCTTCGCCGCAAACCCGCGCCAGAACATGCCCCCCCCGGGCCGCTCCCAATTGCAGGAAGTCACCGTTCGCATTATCCTGAGAGTGGGACCTGGAGGCAGCACGCAAAGTCATGAGGATTCTTGTATCAGGCTCGGCGGGTTTCATTGGCACAGCGCTGGTGGAATTCTGCAAGAAGGCGGGGCACGAAGTTGTTCGCTTGGTCCGTGTGGAGGGAAACTTCCAGGAGCGGCAGGTCAAGTGGGCGCCAGACCGGGGAGACCTGGATCCCGCTGGTCTGGAGGATCTTGGCGCCGTGGTGCATCTTGCGGGGGAAAACGTCTTCGGTCTGCGCTGGACATCAACCAAGAAGAAACGCATTCGCGACAGCAGGGTGGAAGGCACGGCACTGCTGTGTGGCGCCCTGGCCGGACTAGCGCGAAAACCAATGGTTCTGATCAGTTCCTCCGCCGTGGGCTTCTACGGAAACCGTGGCGAGGAAGTCGTCGACGAAACTTCCGCGCCCGGCACTGGGTTCCTGGCGGACGTCTGCCGGGACTGGGAGGCCGCCACGCTACCCGCGCGCAACGCCGGCATCCGGGTGGTCAACCTGCGCACCAGCCTTGTCCTCGACCCCTCTGGCGGCGCCCTCAAAACGATGCTCCCGGCCTTCAAACTGGGCGCGGGCGGCACGATTGGGTCCGGCAACCAATACATGCCCTGGATACTCCGGGAAGAACTGCTTCGTGTCATCGAATATTGTCTTCTCCGGGAAGACGTCGAAGGCCCCGTTAATGCCGCCACGCCGCAGCCCGTGACAAATCGGGAGTTCACCAAGATCCTGGCCCAGGAACTCCACCGGCCGGCAGTACTACCCGTGCCCTCCCCCCTGCTGCACCTTATTATGGGGGAAGCCGCCGATGAATTGCTGCTCGCCAGTTGCCGGGCCGTGCCCACCCGTCTTCACGACTCCGGTTTCCAATTCGAGCACAGCGGTCTGCATTCAGCGTTGCACCACCTGCTTGGATGAGTTCAATCCAGCGAAAGCTTCTCGGATCAGTCGGCCTCATCAGACAAAGTCAGACAGGTCAGCCCGATCCGACCGGTCAGACTGGCTGGTTGGACTGGCCCAGGAGGGCAGCCGCACCCTTACCCGCCAGTGTTGGAAAAACACTTGTCAAAGGTTGCGAAGGCTGCGTATAATCGCCCCACATGCTAACCGGAGGAGAACGCACCACATGCCAACTTTCACCTATGTTGCGCGGGCACGGAGTGGGGCGAAGCAACGGGGCAGCCTCGTCGCGACCAATAAGCAAGCCGCCATGCAGATGCTGGCCCAGCGGGGGCTGACTGCGGACAAACTCTCCGAGAAAGCCGGCGCGGCCAAGGGTCCAGGGAAGGTGAACAAGCGCGTGAAGAGCGCGGATCTGCTGGTGTTCACGCGCCAGCTTTCCACGATTGTCAGTGCTGGTCTTCCCCTCTTGCAAGGGTTGGACATCCTGGCCGACCAAACCGACGACCCCAATTTCTCCGCCACGATCGAAGGCGTCGCCCAGGACGTCGAGTCCGGCGAAACGTTCTCCGATGCGTTGCGCAAGTTTCCCAAGGCCTTCCCAGATTTGTATGTGAGCATGGTTCGCGCGGGTGAAGCGGGCGGCGACCTCGACGGCGTCCTCCTGCAACTGGCGGATTACTTGGAAGCCACCGAAGATTTGAAACGGCGGATTCGGTCCGCGATGACGTACCCGGTGGTGGCCTTCGGCATGATCCTGCTCATCGCGACGGGCCTGATCGTGTTTGTCGTGCCGCAGTTTGCCGAAATCTTCAACAGCTTCGGACGGCAACTGCCGGCACCCACGCGCGTCCTCATTGCCGTGAGCAATTTCCTGCGCACCTGGTACGCCTCGGGCGCCATTGTCCTCGCGATAGTGGCCATTATCGTGTTTTTCCGCATGTATGGGAGCACCAGCGCCGGCCGCTACAATCTCGATGCGCTCCGCCTGCGGATGCCCGTTTTTGGCAACCTCCAACGCAAGGTCGCCATTAGCCGCTTCACGCGTACGCTCAGCACGTTGACCCGCAGCGGGGTCGCGATCCTCCAGGCGCTTGAAATCGTCGAGCGAACGGCGGGCAACGAGGTGTATGCGCGCGCGATTCGGCAAGCTGGCGACAGCGTGCGCAATGGCGAAACCTTGGCTGAACCCTTAACGCGCTCGGAAGTATTCCCCGCGATGGTCACGCGCATGATCGCCGTGGGCGAAAAGACCGGCGCGCTCGAGCAGATGCTCATGAAGATTTCGGATTTCTACGATTCCGAAGTCCGGGCGATGGTGGATCAGCTCACCAGCTTGATCGAGCCAATCCTGATCGGCCTCATGGGTCTGGTCGTGGGCGGGATTGTCATTGCCCTCTTTATGCCTATTCTGCAACTGTCTTCGCTCGTACAGAGCTAAAAACACTTGCCGCGGTTCCAACCTCCGTCTGATCGGTCCGATCCAACTGGTTCGTCCGACCGGTCTGACAGGTCAGACTGGACAGACTTAATCTTGAAACTACCCCTGCTCCCCCCAGGGTCTAAACAGTAGATGCTGGTCTACCTACCGGTAAGCAGCATCCTGGCGTTTGGTGTATTGGTAAGTGTTCCGCGAAGGGTGGGAGCAGTGTAATTCCATGATTTCCAAGTATTTGTCCATTCTGCTGATGGCAACGGCCACCCTCAACCCGCTCAGCCTGGCGGAAGAACTCTCCCCCTCCGCCAACGCTGAACCCCCAACTCAGAACTCACAACTCCCAACCGTACCCAATTTCCGGCTGCTCGACCAGAACGGGCGTTCCCACGAACTTTACCGTTGTGCAGAGGCGCCTGCGGTCGTCCTCTATACCTATGGATTAGGTTGCCCGATCGTCCGCCAGAGCGCGCCAAACTTGTGGCGGATTCAGGAGGAATTCGAGCCGAAAGGCGTGCGCTTCTTCCTGCTCAATGCCAATGCGGGCGACACCCGGGACGAGATCACCGCGGACGCCCAGGAATTTGCGATCCAGGCCCCCATCCTCCAGGACGAAGCACAAGCGGTCACCCGCGCGCTGGGTTCGAAGCGTACCGCCGAAGCCATCCTCATCGACCCGAAATCGGGTTGGAAGATTGTCTATCGCGGCGCGGTCGACGACCGCTTTGACTATGGCGCACAAAAACAAACGAAAGCAAGTGCGTGGTCTGCCACGTCCAGGGCGGTATCGGCCCCTTCGCCATGAGCAGTCACAAGAAGCTGAAGGGATGGTCCAAGATGATCCGAGAGGTGGTGCTCACCAAACAGATGCCGCCCTGGCACGCAGACCCCGCGTATAACCAGTTCGAAAACGATCGCTCTCTCACGCCTGAAGAAGAGCGGCGCCTGCTCGCATGGCTGGATGCGGGCGCACCGAAAGAGGAAACGGAACCCGACCCGCTGGCGGAGACAAAGGCCATCGACACTGCCGAGTGGGTGCTGGGCCAGCCGGATGTGATCGTGCAGATTCCCGAGGTGCAAACGCTCCCTGCGGAAGGCGCCTTCGAGTACCGCTATTTCTATGTGCCAACGGGGCTTACCGAAGACAAGTGGGTTAAAGCCGTTGACGTTCAGCCGACAAACCGCGCGGTGCTCCACCACGCGCTGGTATTTGTGATTTATCCGGACCAGTACGCGCACATTCAGCCGGAAGTCCGCGGCGGGCTGAATGGTTATTTCGCCGCATTCCTCCCCGGGACCAAGATTAAGCCCTATCCTGAAGGGACCGGCCAGTTCTTGCCGGCGGGTGCACTGCTGGTGTTCCAGATGCACTACAACGCCACCGGCAAGGAAGAACAGGACCAGACACGGCTGGGGCTGTACTTCCACGATGCACCGCCGCCGCGGGCGCTGATGATCCAGGCGGCGAACGAGACGGAGTTCGAGATCCCGCCGAATACCGAAGACTTCCCCACCCGCGCCGACTGGCAGGCGCCGCAGGATGTGGAGGTCTACGGCCTGTCGCCGCATATGCACTACCGGGGCAGCCGTTTCACCTTCGCCGCCCACACGCCCGATGGCCAAGAGCAGGTACTGCTCAATGTCCCCCACTATGTCTTTGACTGGCAACCCATGTATATGTTCCAGAAACCACTCGTCCTGCCCGCGAACACGGTGATCGGCTGCGACGGCGCTTTTGACAATTCCAAGTTCAACCCGCGCAATCCGGATCCCAGCCAGACCGTCACCTTTGGGGAACAGTCCTGGGAGGAAATGTTCATCGGCTACATCACGTTCTCCGCCCCACGTGACGACAACTACTTCAAACCGCAGGAAGTGAAGCAGTATCCCCCGATCACGGAAGAGAACCTTGGGGGGACCGAATGGCGGATGGGACGGCGCTTCACCCTGACCTTCAATGCGGACAAGACGATCAGCGTGCGCGGCCAGGCCGCTGGAACGTGGGCGATCAAAGACGGACGCCTGCAAATCGATGGGTTTGGGCGTCATCTGGAGGCCATCATTTACGGGGATGATCTCCTCGTCGATGGGCGCCGCCTGCGCCGCGTGGAACCGGGAGAAGAACCCCCACGCGAACCGCGAGAAAAAGTCAGCTCAAATCGCTGACTCTGAGGGCGCCCTCAATATTGCTTGCGCATGGTAGTGGGAAGAATGCCCATGCCTTCCCGATACTTGGTCACGGTACGCCGGGCGACATTTACGCCGTCCTTCTTGAGCAGGTCGGCAATCTTCTGATCACTCAGCGGCTTGCGCTTGTCCTCTTCATCGATCACTTTCTTCACCAGCGCCTGAACACTCTTCGACGACTGGGAATTGCCGGAGTCATTCATCAACCCCGGCGAGAAGAAGTATTTCAACTCGAAGAGGCCCTGTGGGGTCTGCATGTACTTGCCGCGGGTGGTACGCGCGACCGTGGATTCGTGCACGCCGACTTCATCGGCAATATCTTGCAGTTTCAGCGGCTTGATGTGCTCGACGCCCCTCGCCAGAAAATCGCGCTGGGCATTCACAATGGCCTGGGCCACGCGCAGGATGGTCTGCTGCCGCTGCGCGATATTGCGTTGGAGCCAGCGCGCCGATTCCAGCTTGCCACGGACATAGTCGCGCTCTTCCTGTTTCATCTTCTCATTGCGGATTTGCTTTTGCACCAAGTCATTGATGCGCAGATCGGGCACGCGATCATTCACCAGCCGCACCACGAACTCGCCCTCGACTTCCTCGACCACGACTTCCGGCTGGATATACTGCGGCGGATCCGAGGCATACTCGTGACCGGGCCACGGGTTCAAGGCCGAGAGAATCTCCTTCAGCTCTTCCACCCGCTCCGGCGATACCCCCATCGCTTTCGCGATCTTCGGTATCTGCCGTTGCTTCAGCTCGTCAAGATGGTCCCGGACGAGTTCCTTAAGTTGGAGTTCATGGGGGTGTTCCGCCTCGATTTGCATCAGCAGGCATTCTTCGACCGTCTCCGCCCCCATCCCCGTGGGCTCGAATCGTTTGATGATGCGCAGCACACGCTTTACGTCGTCTTCGGGGACCGCCAATTCCTCGGCTATCTCCGCCGCGTTCCCCGTAAAATAGCCGCGGTTGTCCGTGTCGCCGATGATGATGCGCTCGCCAATTTCATAGTCCATCAGCGTCTCGGTCGCCAGTCGAAGTTGATCCAGCAGGTGCGCCCGCAGCGATTTGGTCTGCGTAATCGAGTTTTCGTAGTATTGGCGGCGCTCTTCCAGGTCCGCATTCCGGCTGAAGTCAATGCCTTCCTTGCGCGGGAAATCCCACTTCTCCGCATAGGCGTCCAGATCAAATGATTCTTCAAAGGACGTTTCGTCCTCCTTCGTCGGGCCCGTCTCGGCAGGTTTCTCCGGCACCTCCTCCTGCTTGGCGACTTGCTCCAGAAAAGGGTTCGCCTCCAGTTCCTGCTGCACGTACTGCTCCAACTCCAGTCCGGACAACTGGAGGATGTGCAGTGCCTGCTGCATTTTTTGCGTGAGCACAAGCTGCTGGCGCTGGGTTTGCGTCAGCCGCTGATCCATGTGCATCATGGAGGAAATCCTTACCTGAACTGCGAAAACGTCGATAAGAGCAACTTGTATGCCATTATAGCGCGCGGGGGCCGCCCGATGCAATTGAGGACGGCGGGAACCGCTGCTATACTGCCGTTCAATGTAGCACATTTTTTACATTCCAGGACAGCTTTTTCACGCCCGCGAAGGGCGTTGGATGGGCCTTTCCCCATCGTGCGGGTCAATCTCAGAAGGTGGCAGCGTGTTGCGCTTTAGTTTGCTAGGGAGCGGGAGCAGTGGCAATGCGGCGCTGGTCGTCTCGCCACGGACAAAAGTGCTGATCGACAACGGCCTCAGCTTTCGGCAGCTTGAAGCCCGTGTGAGCGCCATTGGAAGCAGCCTGGAAGGACTTGATGCCGTCTTCGTCACACATGAACACGGCGACCATGTCCATGGCCTTGGCACCTTGGCCCGCAGGCTTGATGTGCCGGTCTTCATGACGGAGGAAACCTTTAGAAGCCTGCCTCCCGGGGTGGGCAAGCTGCCGCGAATCGAAACCTTCGAGGCGGGCGACACGGTCCGCGTGGCGGACCTGGAAGTCTCGAGTTTTTCCATTGCACACGACGCCGCCGATCCGGTCAGTTTCACGATCGCTTGTGACGGGGCCAAACTGGGGCTCGCCATAGACGTGGGCCATGTATCGCAACTCGTGCGGAACCGCCTGTCGCGGTGCCACGCGCTGGTGCTGGAGTCGAATTACTGTCCCGATATGCTGATGCAGGGGAGCTATCCGCCGCAGGTGCAGCAGCGCATCCGGGGGCGGTTGGGGCATATGTCCAACTACGACATGACGTCGTTGCTGAACACGCTGCTGCACGATGCGCTGAAGCTCGTGGTGCTGGTGCACATCAGCGAGCGGAACAACCATCCGGATCTCGTGCGGCGCCTGGCGCAGCAGGTGCTCGCGAAGCGGCCGGCGATGTTGCACCTGGCCACGCAAAACGAACCCACGAAACTGTTCGAGGTTTGCCCATGACGCCGCTGGCCTTCTTCCGCGGCGCGGAAGTGCGGCGGCTCCTCGAGCGCGCCGCGGAGGCCGCGGGAATGCCGCTGAGCCTGCACTACGTCGAGCACGGCGAGGAAGGCCCTAAAATGGCGGCCTGGGGTGGATGCGCCACTTGCGCCTATGTGGCCGGACTGCCTGAAGGCAAGCGCGCCTGCCGGGAGTCGCGTCTCGCCGCGTCGCTCGATGCCCTGGCACAAGGCCGGGGGCTGCCCTTCCTGTGCCATATGGGTTTCGCCTGTGTGGCCGCACCGGC
>JACPGD010000109.1 GCA_016182645.1 Candidatus Hydrogenedentota bacterium
ATCAGGTCGGAAGGCCAGGCGTAGTTGATGTCGTAGGTCTCGCCGGAGGAGATGCCGCTGTTCATCATGATCACGGTGTTCGGCTGCAACGCGGCGATGTGCTGGTAGAGGAACGTACGATAGCCGCGCCCGAGCACGCCGGGAATGTCCACCCAGACTTCCGCAAACGGCCCGTAAGTGGTCATTAATTCCGTGATTTGCGCCGCCTGAAAGTCCTGATAGAGCGACGTGGTATACGCGGGCAGATCGCCACCTTGGTCAGACGGAGTCTTGCTCCCGAACCGGTTGTGATTGTCCCAAGAGCAGTAGTAGAACCCGGGCAGAATGCCATGCTTGCGGCAGGCCTCCACGAATTTCGCCATCACATCCGTGGTGTTGACACTGTTGACGACCGAGTAGTCAGAATGCTTCGTGGGCCAGAGGCAATGGCCCGCGACGTGTTTCGAGGTCAGCAGGTCCACGTCGAGCTGGTCCGGCGCGTAGAGCTCGGGTGCGTCCTTGCCGCTCGGCAGTTCATTGTTGACAAAGGTGCTCATCCCGAAATGAATGAACATGCCGTAGCCCAGCGCTTCCCATTGCTGGAGGGCTTCGAGGGAGAGGCGCTGGTCTCCCCGGCCTTCGGCAGGCGCGGCGGGCGCGGCAGGCGCGGCAGCGGACAAGACAGGCATGCATGCCGGTGCGAGCAGACTCGCACCCGTGGTTTGAAGAAAGGCCCGGCGTTTCATGGTTTCCCCCGCGTGGCGCCATGAAGTCATGGCGTCGGCTGTTAGGTCCGACCAGTCTGACAGGTCCGACCAGTCTGACAGGTCCGGCACGTCAACTCACAACTCAGAACTCAGAACTCAGAACTCACAACTCAGAACCCAGAACTCAGAACTGCACCTTCGGCACGGCGCGTTCAGCGGCGTCTTCGATCTCGAAGAACTCCGATTTCTCGAAGTTGAACACGCCCGCGACGATATTGCTCGGGAACATTTCGATCTGATTGTTGTAGTGCATGGCCTGATCATTATAGGCCTGCCGCGAAAACCCAATCTTGTTTTCGGTCGACGTCAGTTCTTCCTGCAATGCGAGGAAATTCTGGTTGGCCTTGAGATCGGGGTACTGCTCGACGACCACGAAGAAGTTGCTAAGCGCGCGACTGAGTTCCGTCTCCGCCTGCGCCTGCTGGCCAACGCCGTGCGCCTGCTGCGCAAGGTTCCGGGCCTTAGTCACATTTTCGAGCGTCTGGCGCTCGTGCTGCATGTAACCTTTCGCGGTTTCGACCAGATTCGGGATCAGGTCGTGGCGCCGCTTCAATTGCACATCGATCTGCGACCAGGCATTGCGCACGGCATTGCGCAGGCGCACCAAGCCGTTGTAAGCGCCGATCACCCATAGGACGAGCACGAGTCCCCCGCCCAGCAGCACGAGCAACAGCAATGCACCAATTCTCATGGTCCCTCCGCATCCGGCTGCTTCGCCAGGACGGCAGGCACTTCCGCCAGCGTCAGCCTTGCCACATGATAGCAGGCGGCGCCTCCAATTGCTCAAGCGGGCCGTTATAGCGCAGCAGGAACCCTTCGTCTTTGGGTTGCAGGAGAAAGTCCTCAAGCTGCACGTTCTCCGGCATCTCCGGGTCCACGTCCGACACCATCTTGACCCAAACGGGGATCCGCCCAAATTGTTCCTGATAACGCAGTACATTTATCAGGGTTTCCACCAACCGGCTCTGGACGGCAACCTGCTCAAACTTCTCGATGAACACCCAATAGGGCGGGCGCGCCGCTTTAAATACGCTCAGCCATGGCCCGTTAGCTTCGGCGTACCGGTCCAAACGCGCCTCGGGGACAGGCTCGGCCACCGCGCGGATGAAATCATTGAACTGGTCCAGTTCGTGCAGCACGGTGAGCGCACGCCATGGCCGGCGCAAGAGAGAGGCCGCTTCCGTAATGCTCTCCGGGAAGTCAGTACGCAGTTCAGGCAGGGTGTAGGCCAGGAAGAAATCCCGCTCGGTCGCCAGTTGGTTGGCAATGCGTGCGGGGTGCCGCAGCTTGCGCACGCCCCGCATGAGGCTGTCGCGGCAATCGGCCGGCAGCGGGGTCAGCTCATGAATCAGACGCACGGCGGCCAGCAAATCTCTGGCTATGTTCATGCGCAAGGCCGCGTTTGTCAGCAAAGGCCCTTCGCCCAGGCGTTCGGTGATGCGCAGTGCCATCAGGATGCTTCGGCACGCGGCCGCGCCATCTTGCCGCAAAGCGTCCTGGTAAGCGCGCGCCAGCAGTAGATCCGCCGCCCCGTGCAGGCCATCCAACTCATGAATGATCGCCACGACCTTTTCCATTTGCTTCGGTGTCGTCTCATGCGGATATTGCATCAGCGTGCTCATGCGGAAGTCCGCCACGACATCCGCCTGTTCCAAATGCGTCCAGACCTCCCCGCAAGCAGCCAAGCTACGATCCAGCAGGTCGCGCTCGTCGCTCGACAGTCCAGGCGCGGCCCCCGAGAAGGCTTGCCGCAACAGTGGCTCAACAATCTGCACGGGTGAACGTGGCAGGCCGGCGCCCGCCAGGCACTGCTTCTCCACGTCCACCGCGTGCAGGTAGTAGGTAAGAGCGTTCTGTTCCGGCGCGAGTGGGGAATAGAGCGTCTGGACGCTCAGGTATTCCTGCTGTCTCGCCTCGAGGCGGTGGAGCAGGAGCTGATCCAGCGCGACGTAGCCCAACACCAGCAACAGCGGCACGGCCAGCGTCGCCAGCTTCAGTGCCTTCGGGAGACGCCCGGTATGCATACGGTGTTCGCGACGCTTGGACGCGCGGTCTTCCTCCTCCCAGAATCCTGGTGGCAGTGGCGCTTGCACGGAAACACCTCTCGGTGGCAAGAAACGAATGTACGTCTCGGTCGACACGCTATATTCCCCTTCATCTTAGCGGGTGCACGTGATGAGCGCATCCCGGTTATCTTTCGCAGGAGCATGCGCAGGTGGCGTGCGTCGCCGCGGAGGGATGGATACACCCACTAAGATGCTTTCGGCCGCCAAGAGGTTTGCGCGGAAGCAAAGCACTTCCGGCGCAAGACGGCCTCAGTTCCCCGCTACCGATGTAAACATGTCGCGCAGCCAATTCGAGACTGCATCTCCCCCGGGCGACGAACTGCCATGCTGGATGATCGCTGCCAATTCCCCCTGGTCAAACCACAGGCCGTCCCCCCGCGAGCACACGTCATACGTGACAGGCTCGGGACCGCGTGTGGTCTCCTTCCGCATTATACCACGACAAATCGGACAGTGCCGCGGTTGCTCCCCCTGGTTGATGCCCTGGCCCCCTGCTAGAAACTCGTGGGCCGCACCGCCGTCCCCCAACAAGAGCTGTAATTCGCCCGCATCCAACCAAATCCCCTTGCACTCTGGACAATAGTCCACCTCGACATCCTGATATTCGAGCACCATCATGGGTGTTCTGCAGACGGCGCAGTTCATGACTTTTCCAGAATTCTTCGCTCGCCGGCCTGGAGCGCGTATTCCTGAATCGCGCCGGTCCATGGCAATAACACGCGGCACGTTCCCCCGTGTTCGGACTCGATGACGATGGCCGTGGTTTCGCCTCCGGCCCGCGTGGCGGACACGAGAAAGCCGCCCTGCGCGCGCAACCGCTCGAAGGCGGCCTCTCTCCAGTCTTTCGGGACCGCCGGAAATACTTCGATCACGCCCGTGTGACTTTGCAGCAGGATTTCTTGCAGTCCGGCGGCGGCCGCGAAATTGCCCTCGAGTGTGAAGGGCCGGTAGGTGAATTTGCTGTAGCCCTGACCACTTTGATCGCCATTGCAGTGAAAGCTGTTGCGCAGCACGAACGCCTTGGCGAAGGTCTCCAGTGCCTGCGCCGCGGTCTCGCCATCCTTCGCCCGCGCGGCCAGGTTCGCCAGCCACGCGAAGCTGTACCCGCACCAGTA
>JACPGD010000110.1 GCA_016182645.1 Candidatus Hydrogenedentota bacterium
ACCTGGTGTTCTCGACCCTGCATACGAACGACAGCGCGGGCGCGATCACGCGTCTGGTGAACATGGGCATCGAGCCGTTTCTGGTGACTTCTTCGACCATAGCGATCCAGGCGCAACGCCTGGTGCGGCGCCTCTGCGATCAGTGCAAGGAAGCGTATGTCGCCGAGGCGGCGAGTATTACAGACGTGGGCCTGCGGCCAGAGATGGTGGAGGGCAAGCAGCTTTATCAGGCCAAGGGGTGCGAGTCTTGTATGAACCGGGGCTATTACGGCCGGACGGGGATCTTTGAACTGCTGGTGATGACGCCGCACATCCAGGAGCTCGCGTTGCGCGGCGCGGACTCAAACCACATCAAGCGCGAAGCGCGCAAACAAGGCATGCGCACTCTGCGCGAAGACGGCGCCCAAAAGATTCTCCGCGGCGCCACCACCATCGAGGAAATCCTGCGCGTCACGCGGGACGACTTGGTGGAAGAGGTGCTTGACTAGGTGTCTTTCCGGCGATATTTCATAGGTCCTATACGTCCTATACGTCTTATACGTCCGATGGGGTCTAATGGCCGTTTTTGAATACAAGGCGATTGCCAAGAGCACGGGCAAGGCGACGAAAGGTGTGATCGACGCGGACAATGCCGCGCAGGCGCGCCGGAAACTCCGCGAGCAGGAGCTGTACCCGACGGAGATTACGGAGAACACCTCCGCGCGTACGGTCTCGGCCGTGCGGGGGCGCAGTGTCGTGCGGGGACGGGTGAGCACGCGAGACCTCGCGCTGATGACGCGCCAAGTAGCGGTGCTGTTGCACGCCGGCATGCCGATGGTCGAGGCGCTGAATGCGTTACTCGAACAGACGAGCAAACCGCGGCTCCAGGCGGCGTTGTATGACGTGCGGGACAAGGTGAACGGCGGTTCGACGCTGGCAGATGCGTTGCGTGACCACCCCAAGATCTTCTCGCCGTTGTACGTGAACATGGTGCGTGCGGGGGAGGTCAGCGGGACGCTGGAGACCGTGCTCGTCCGGCTGGCGGACATCCTTGAACACCAGGCGAAACTGAAGGCACAGCTTCTATCCACGCTGGCTTATCCCATCTTCATGGCGCTGTTTGCCGTATCGGTCATTGTATTCCTGATGATGGTGATTGTGCCGCGCATTACCCTCATCTTCGAGAAACAGGAAGCCGAATTGCCGGCCCTGACGAAGGCCCTCATTGGTACCAGTGAGTTCATCGGCAAGTGGTGGATACTGATAATCCTGGTGGTGCTGGGGTGCTACCTGTTGTGGCGGGCCTGGATCTCACGCGAGGAAGGCCGGAAACGCTGGGACCGCATGAAACTGCGGTTTCCGCTCTACGGAAACCTTCATCTGAAACTGGTGTGCGCCCGTTTTGCACGCACACTGGGAACCATGCTCCAAAGCGGACTGACAATGCTGCCCGCCCTGGATGTCGTCCACACCATCCTCAACAATCGTTATATACAAGACTTGTTAAACGATGTGAAGGGCGGCGTGCGCCGCGGCCGTGACTTGGCGCAGCCGTTAAAGGAGACTGGACTTTTTCCACCGATGATGATCCACATGATCGACTTGGGCCAGCGCAGCGGCGAGATCGAGAACATGCTGGTGAAGGTGGCCGACACCTACGACGAAGACGTGCGCCTAACCATAGACGCCGTGGTGGGTCTCATGGAACCCATCATTATTATTGTTATGGGCATTTTTGTGGGATTTCTGGTGCTGGCCATCCTGTTGCCCATCCTGACCATGGCCAAGAACATTTGACGCAGGGGAATGAGGACAAGGAGCCATACTATGAACACGCAGCGGGAAAAAGGGCGCCGGGCCGCCACTTCGGGCTTCACGCTCGTCGAGCTGATGGTGGTGATTGCCATTATCGCCATCCTGGCCACCATTGTGGGCTTCAATGTGCTGGGCGCGATTGGTGAGGGGAATATTGCCGGGGCACAGGCGCAGATCAAGCAGTTTGAGAATGCGATCGTTGCCTACAAGATCAAATTCAAACGCCTTCCCGCCTCCCTGGAAGATCTGGCGCATCCTCCGAAGGGCGATCCCTTAATGGAGAGTATCCCCAACGATCCCTGGGGAAATGCTTATCAATACTCTGTGGAAGGCTCGTCCAAGTACAAGATCATTTCCTACGGAGGCGACGGCAGTCCCGGCGGAACCGACGAGGATGCGGACATCAGTACTGACAAGATGGCCGCGGACTAATGACGGGCCGCGTGCGCGGTCGTTGAATGACCATGTTTGTGCAAAAAGAATTGATAAGTGACCGCGGCGGGTTCACATTAATTGAACTGACCGTGGTCATTCTGTTGATCGGGATTGTTGCGGCGATCAGTGTGCCCCAATTGGCGCCAGTGATTGCGTTCAGCCAACTCGAAGGTTCTGCCCGGCATTTGGCCTATTACGGGCGCAGCCTGGTGGCGCGCGCGACGATGTTGCGCGAAAAGATCACGTTGCGCATCGATTTGGATCGGCAGGAGTATTACGCCGTGCGCTGGGTCGTGCCGCTGACTGAGGAGGAGGAAAAGCAGCAGGCGGACGGCGGCACGGACCAGTTGGCGCTGTTGAAACAGTACATGAGCGAGGGCGCGCTGACGCCGGAATCCATGGAGAAGATGGCGGAGACGGGAAAGCTCCAGAGCGAGAAGACGGGAGAAGAACTCCAGACCGAGGCGGTGAGCGCGGCGATGGCGGACAAATTCAACCAGTTCCAGCGGCGGGCGACCGAGGAGCGGGCGAAAAACGTGAAGCACGAAGGCTTCCTCGACGAAATCGGGCCGCTTTTCGAGAAGGAGTTCAGCCTGGACGAGGTGGAGCCGGTGGAGGAGGAATTGGAGGATGCGGAACTGCGCCGGACGGCCCTGCCGGCCGAGGTGCGCTTGGAAAGCGTGATGACGGGCGAAGGCTCGAAGAGCAAGGGTCTGGTCGAGATTGAGTTGGGGCCGCTGGGTCTTCA
>JACPGD010000095.1 GCA_016182645.1 Candidatus Hydrogenedentota bacterium
GGGAGTAGCGCAATTGTTCACCGGGACCGGTTTGCCGAGGGACTGGCCCTGGGCGACGAGGCGCAGCTTGCGCACGTTGCGGAAGCCGCCTTCGAGTAGTTGCTGGGCCTGGTTGAAACGGTCGTACTTGCTGGGGTTGCCCATGACGACGCTGATCAGGCGGACGCCGCCGCGTTGGGCGGTGGCGGTGATGCAGAAGCCGGCGGCGCGGATGTAGCCGGTCTTCATACCGTCACAGTCCGGCATGCGCCAGAGCAGTTTGTTGGTGTTGGATTTCAGCGCATCGGTTTCTCGAAACTGGAATTCGCGCTGACCGACCCAGCGCATGATCATGTCGTGCTGGACGCAGGCGCGCGCGAGCACGGCCATGTCGCGGGCAGTGGTCAGGTCAAAGTCGCGGCCATTATCGGGGGGCAGTCCGTTGGCGCTGCGGTAGACGGTGTCGATCATGCCAAGTTCGAGGGCGCGGCGGTTGGCGGTTTCCAAGTACTTGGCGAGCGTCCCCCAGAGTCCCTCGGCGACGGCGACCGCGCCGTCGTTGGCGGAGGCGACGGCGACGGCATCCATCATCTTAGCCAGCGGCCAGACCTCGCCCGCCTTGAGGAAGACCTGAGTGCCGCCCATGGACGAGGCATAGGTGGAAATTGCAATGGGCTGTTGCAAAGTCCAGGTACCGCCCTCGACGCCTTCGGCCACCAAGAGCATCATCATGAGCTTGACCATGCTTGCGGGAGGCCGCGGGACGTCTGCGTCTTGTTGGAACAAGACGAGGCCGCTTTCGGCTTCGACACAGATGGCACTGACAGGTTTGATCGGACTCTGTCCCGCCACGGCCTGACCACAGACCAGGACCGCGAGCAAGCACCCCAGCACATGAATCGTCCTCTTCATGATGAATCCGGTACTCCTTTCGTTGTGCGTTCAGACGGCCGAGCGTTGCGGCGTGACGGGCACCTGGGCTTCTCCCAGAACAAACGCTACGATCTGATCAATGGTGAACGGCTTCTGGAGGAAGCCAGCGACCTCTTTCTGCAACCGGGGATAGGTATCGAGCCCCGTGACCAAGTAGATGGGTACTTCCTTTGTCTTTACGGCCTGGCGCAAGAGCGCAAGGTGTTCGGCCACCTGCTCGACTGGCATGTCGGCATCCAGAAATATGATGTCAGGACATTGCGTTGCCACGATGTCGAGGGCTTGTTGCGGCGTGAAGGTGCAGCAACAGGGAATATGCCGGAGTTGCAGGGCCATCTCGACCCATTCGAGCAGCCCCGGGTCCGAATCGATGACCAGAACTTGGGGTTCTCGGGGGGCCGGCTCGGGCAGCGATGGCGTCACCAGGCCCGTCGCGCTGGATTCGCCGTAACGGAGCCGCTTCATGCCGTCGGTCAGGTTTTGGGCATCAAACGGGTTTTGCAGGAAGAGCACATGGCTCCAGAGCTGGTCGATCTCGTGGAGGCGGACACCGCTCTCGCTGGAGAAGACCAGTACGGGCGTGGTGGCCGTTGCGGGATGCTGGCGGAGCAACCCGAGGGAGTTCTGACCGGCGACGTCGGCCTCGCCTTCATTGATGAGGATGATATCGGGGCCGAATTCCTTGGCGGCACGGACGCATTCGTAGCCGTTACCGCTCCGGCCGAATTTGCAGGCGGCCGGTTCGAGGACGCGGCGGACGACGCGGGTGAATTCGTGCCCGCTGTCGACCAGCAATACCGCAAGGCCGTGGAGCGGGGCGAGGCTGCCTTCGTCGAGGTGGTTGTCAAAGAGGGCGCGCGGGAGGACGACGGTGAAGGTGCTGCCTTTTCCGGGGACACTCTCCAACTCGATGGCGCCACTGTGCGCTCCGACAATGCTCCGGGCGATGGACAGGCCAATCCCGGTGCCTTCGTAACGGCGCGTCATGGAACTGTCCACCTGGAAGAACTTTTCGAAGACTTTCTGGTGGTACATCGCTTCGATGCCGATACCGGTGTCGGAAACGATTAAACGCAGGGTGCGATCCGCGGCCACTTCGACCTGGGCGCGCACCATGCCGCCTTCATCCGTGAACTTCACGGCATTATTGAGCAGAATGCCCAAGGCCTGGGCCAATTTGCCGCTGTCTCCCCAGGCCGAGGGGAGGTTGTCCGGACAGAAGAAAGTGACGCTGATGTCTTTGGCGACCGCATGGGGATGGATGGAAGCGACGCTTTCCTCGACCAGCTTGGCGGGAGAGAACAAGGCAATATTGAGTTGGATGCCGCGAATTTGCATGCGGCTGAACTCGATCATCTCATTGATATGGCCAATGAGGCGGGCCACGTTACGCCGCATAACCTTGAGCGCGCCGGTTTGCGGCCCGGGCAGCATGCCGAGACTCCCGGACTCGAGCATGTCCACGTAGCCCTGGATGGTGCTCAGGGGGGTGCGCAGTTCATGGCTGACATTTGAGAGGAACCGGTCCTTGGCCTGGCCGTGGAGGCGCAATTCCTCATTGGCACGTTCGAGTTCACGGGCGCGCGATTCGAGTTCGTGCTGCATGGCCTTAAGCTCGGCCACGCCGGTGACGACGAGGGAGTAGATGGAAACCGAGCCTGTTTCCGCGGGCAGGTGCGCCATGGCCATGACAATGGGGACGGCATTCCCCTCGGCATCGACTAGATTCATCTCCTGGCGCATCTGGGTACGGTCGAGGGTTTCGCTGCGGGCCAATAAGCTGAGCAGGCGGACACGCGCGGGGGCTTCCACGAAGTCGAAGATGTCCCTGCCCAACAAGGCCTCCTGCGGGACGTGGAGGAGTTCGCCGATGCGTTCATTGGCGAACTGGATGCGGTGGGAGGCGTCGATGGTGACGAAACCTTCGTTCATGGTGATTAACAACTGGCGGAACCGCTTGTCCGAACGGAGCAGCTTGCGGGTTTGTTCTTCGACGAGTTGCTGGAGCCCTTCGGCATAGCGTTCGACGCGCTGCGAGAGCCGGTGATATTCGGTGATATCGCGGACAGTGGCCAGGGTGGCCGTATGGCGGCCATAGCGGTCAAAAATGGGGGTGCCTTTGAACCAAAAGCGCCGATCCTCGCCGCGGACTTTCCAATCGACCTCGTATTCGGAGGCGATCCCCTTGGCGCGGTTTTCCAACTGCTCGGTGACGGTGCTGAGGTTGAGACGGGTGGCCAATTCGGCGGCGTTCTGGCCGAGCACCTCCTCTTCCTTGAGGCCGCACATGTCGAGGAACTGCCGGTTAACCATGGTGATGGTGCCGGCGGAGGTACTGAGGATGAACCCCTCGGTGATGTGCTCGGCCAAATGCCAGAACCGCTCGCCGATCTCCTCGATGTCCTCGCCGGTGGTGACCATCGAGTAGAGGACGACGAAGAGGCCGAGCAGGAGGCTAAGCATGCCAACGAGTCGGGACATCCCCCCCACCATTTCAGTGACCCGCTCTTCGACGACCAGTTCGTCGGCGATGCCGGACACGGTGACGGCGGCGCCGAGCATCAGCATCAAGACGCCCCCGACGAGGATGGTGCGTTCGCGGCGGCCCGTCTGGTAGCGGGCCAGGAGGTTGCCGCCCGCGAATACGGGGATGGCCACGGAAAAGAGGAGCACAACACCGCGCAGGCCCAGGTGGTCGAGCTGCCGGGAGAAGAGGACGCCGGCCAGGCCGATGAGGATGGGGATCAGGTAGAGAGGAAGCCGCTTGCTGGGATGTTTGCGTATCGTCGGCATTGCAGTTAGCGGTCCCGGGTTACCCTAGTCATGATGCCCCATGTGGAGTCCACAATCAAGCTTTCAACGAATCACTCGGACGGATTGGTCGGATCGGACGTATCGGACTGACATGCCGGACGGACTCGAGCTCGAAATGGGGGATCATCGCCGTCCTCGTTGGGCGGCGATGGCGGCCTCGGCCAGTTCATCGCAGCGTTCGTTATAGTGGTGTCCGGCGTGGCCACGAACCCAGGCCCAACGCACTTCGTGGCGCTGGATTTCGTGGTCGAGGGCCTCCCAGAGGTCGCGGTTCTTGACCGGCCCGGCCGTTCCACGCCAATTGCGTCGTTTCCACGTGGGGAGCCATTCCGTGATGCCGCGCTTCAGGTACTGGGAGTCGGTGTGCAGCTCGACGGTGCAGGGTCGGTTAAGCGCCCGCAGGGCCTCGATGGCCGCGGTCAATTCCATTCGATTGTTGGTGGATTGCGGCTCGCCACCCGATAGTTCGCGCTGGCGGCCCTTGTAGAGGAGGACGGCCCCCCACCCGCCGACGCCGGGATTGGGTACACAGCCGCCATCCGTGTAAATGACCACTGGCTCGCTCCTTTTGGACACTGGGCTTAGGGCACTCCATTTTGCGCGGGACTTGATGGCCTTGATGAGGCCGAGTATAGCACAAATAGCGGGTAATGCAAAGGCCAGCGCAACGGGTAGTGTGGAATGGGGAATGTGGCATGCGAGTGCGACATGGGGCGGCAGGGACAGCCATGAATTCGGTTTTTATTGAATAGGCTGGCAATTTTTTCGAGTTTTGGGTATATTTATCGTGGAGTTTTTGGCGGCATATCCGATTGGGACTTGGAGGGCCCAACGGGAGAGCGGCTAAGGCTTTGGGGACGATTGAGGAGTTCCTGGGCCGCTAGGCTCTTGCCTGCTGTGCCTCTGAGGCACTGAGGGGGCAAGAGACGGGCGGGGGAGTCGTATGCACAGCTTTCCATGGCGCATCCTGCTGCTCATCCTGCTGGTGGCAATCCTGATCGCCAGTGCGGGCACTTGGTTTTATCAAGAACAAGCCCATTATATGCTGCGGCGGACGCAGCGGGACCTGGAAGCCATTGCAAACCTGAAGGTGGAGGAAATCGAGCAATGGCGCGGGAGACGCCTGGCGGATGCGGATTTGCTGGTGGATAGTCCGATATTCATTCAGACCGTCAAGGACTGGATGGAGTCCCCGAGTGCGTCCCTGCCGGAAGGGCCGGCAACCCGTCTCCGCAATTTCCAGAAGTACTATCATTATCGGGACGCCCTGCTGGTGCGCACCGACGGGCAGATCCGCTGGAGCCTCGAGGGGCGCACCGGGGCCCTGACCAGTGCCGAGCAGGATGCACTCGAGCAATCCGTTCGCCGTCGCGAGCCTGTGCTGACGGAAATCTCGTTTGCCGAAAGTGGAACGGAGCACATGGCGGTAGTGGCGCCGTTTTTCCTGCCAGACCGGGACATGGGCGCCCCGGTGGGCGCGGCCCTCCTTGACATTGATCCCCAGACCTTTCTCTTCCCCTATCTCGCGTCTTGGCCCACGCCCAGCCGGTCGGCGGAGACGATTCTGGTGCGGCAGGAAGGCGATGCGGCCTTAATCATCAGTCAGGCGCGCCACCTGCCGGAAACGCCGCAACGGTTCCGCTACCCCTTGACCCAGATCGATTCGCCCGTGGTGCAGGCGGTGCTTGGCACGCGCGGGGTGGTGGAAGGGCGCGACTATCGCGGCGTCGAGGTGCTGGCGGTGCTGTCCGCGGTCCCGAATTCGGTTTGGTTTGTGGTCACCAAGATGGACAAAGCGGAAGCGCTCGAGGCGTGGCGGTTCCGTTCGGTGACGATCATCCTGATCATGCTGGGATGTTTCACCACGGCGTCAGGCGCGCTGCTGGTGGCCTGGCAACGGCACGAGAAGGTGCACTATCGCAACCTGTTTCAGGCGGAAGCGGCGCGGCGCGAGAGTGAAGAGCGTTTGCGCTATGCGCTGGCGGCCAGTGAGACGGGCGTCTGGGAAATAAACCTTGATGACCTGACGGCACAGGTGACTGAGGTAACAGACCATATCGTTGGTTACACTGGGCCAGTGTCCGCGGAAAGGAATGTCGGTACCTTTCTGGCCAGGATTGTGCCAGAAGACCGGCCGGCAGCCGAGCGGGAAATCCAGCGGGCGATCCGGGAAAAGAATGATACGGGTCTCGAGTGTCGCATTATCCGTGAGGACGGTGCTCGGCGCTGGATTCGAGCGCGTGGCCGCATTCGCGACATGGGTCCCGGCAAGGGCCGGCA
>JACPGD010000111.1 GCA_016182645.1 Candidatus Hydrogenedentota bacterium
AAGGCTTTCGAGATTGCCGGATACAACGAACACACCGTCAAGTCCAAATTCCCCGCCCTGTGGAAAGCCTTCCATTTCGGGGCGCCCCCGCACGGGGGCATCGCGCCCGGCTTTGACCGCCTGGTCATGTTGTTGGCGGACGAGCCTAACATCCGCGAAGTCATCGCCTTCCCGTTGACGCAAAAAGCCCAGGACCTCCTCATGAACGCTCCCAACGAGGTCACGGAGAAGCAACTCCGCGAGCTTCACCTTCGAATCAAGTACCCGCCCAAGGAAGAGAAGTAGCGTGCTGGAGGGCCACGCGACATGAGCATCCTGCACGTGGTCCGGCATGGACAGGCCTCGTTCTTCAGCGAGGACTATGATCGCCTCTCCGAGCTTGGCCGCCGCCAATCCCGGCTGCTGGGCGAATACTGGGTGCGGCAGGGCTACCACTTTGACCGGGCCATTGCAGGCCCGAAAAAACGCCACCGCGACACGGCCCTCGAGACGGCGCGCGCCTTTGCGGACGCGCGGATCCCGTTTCCCGAATTAGAAACGATGGCCGGCTTCGATGAGTTCCAGGCCGATCAACTCGTGGCCCATTCTGTCAGCGAATTGAGCACGCAGTATGAGCACGTCCGGCGGCTCCATGAGACCTACGCGGCGGCCGAAGAGCAGGGCGAGCGGAAGCGCAGCTTCCAGAAATTCATGGAAGCGGTCACCGTGTTGTGGGCGCGCGCGGACTTCGAATCGCCGGCGCTCGAACCCTGGGCGGGCTTCTCTGCCCGCGTCTACGCCGCCATCGACCAGATCATCGCCGCCTCCGCCAGCGGCAGCCGCGTGGCCGTGTTCACCTCCGGTGGTCCCGCGTCCGTCGCCGTGCAGCGCGCGCTCGATATGGCCCCCGATAAGACGCTCGAACTCATCTGGACGCTGCGCAATGCCGCTGAAGTCGAGTTCCTCTACACCGGCAACCGCTTCACCCTCAGCACCTTCAACAGCGCGCCGCACCTCCCCACCCAAGACCTCTGGACCTTCCGTTGAAACACACCAATAATCGCCCCGAGAATGTGTTCCGCAACAAGCACCGGCTACACGCGGATGAATATCTCCTTCTTGTGCAGAACATAGACGAACAATATCGCCAGCCCCAGCCCCAGCAGTGCGAGGAACGCCTCCGCGCCGGCCGTCATCGCCTGCTCGCCTGCCGCCAACTCGGCCCAGGCCTTAAGGTCCACGATGTTCTCGAAGAAGTAGACGGCGATTGAATTGGCGCCGATCCAGAGGAACGGTTGCGTCCAGCCTTCCCACTCCTTGACATCGATGATCCAGATGAACGCGCCCAGCAACATCAGGCTGTAGCCGCCCGCTACGAACACGTAGGACGGCGTCCAGAGTCGCTTAATCACCGGCATCTGGACTCCCCACAAATATCCGGCGCACACGAGCACCAGTCCCGCAATCAGGAACCAGCGCGCTTGCTTTTCTTCCGAGAAGTCCGACTCGCGGATGAAGAGCGCCGCAAAGGCGCCCAACAAGCACGAGGCTATGGCGGGAAACGTGGTCATCAGGCTCTCGGGATCCGTTCCGTAATAAGGCGGGATGCGCTGGTCAAGCCAATGGATGATGTTGCGCCCGCGCTCGATGACGACGCTCTCTTCGCCCGGGGTGGGAATGAAGCTCAGCGCTGCCCAATAACAGCCCAGCAGCAGCACAAACGCCGCGATGAGACCGCGCTTCTCGAACAGGCAGATGAGCAGGCCCGTGAACAAGTAACAGAACGCAATGCGCTGGAGGACGCCGCACAGCAGGTTCTCTCCCAGTACCTCCGCGAACCCGTCCGCATACGCGGTGTCAATCGCATCGTAGAGGGCGCCCAGTACGAGCAACAGCGCCGCCCGCCGCACGACGCGCTGGATGGCCGCGGCCTTGCCGTCCCGCTCGATGATCTTGTTCAAGGAAAAGATGGAGGCCATCCCCACCATGAAAACAAAGAGCGGGAAGATCAGATCATAGAAAACAAAGCCTTCCCAACGGACGTGCTCCAATTGTCCCGCAATGAATTTGATCGGCCCGGGCGCCGTGTCGCCACCTCCCAGTTTCTCCAGCGCCCTGCCCAGGGCGTCCGCGCCGATGATCCAGAACATGTCGAACCCGCGCAGCGCATCCAGCGATTTCAAGCGCGAACTGACCGGCGCAAGAACGACCGGTTTGCGTGACGTCGTCTTGTGCTCCGCCAGGATCATCGCGCCACAATGAGTACACTTGCCGAATTGCCCGGCAAACTTTGCGGGAATGCGCAGTGGTTTGCCACATTCGGAACATTCCTGTTCAATGAATTGCACTTCGGCCACGGCAGAAGCATTGGTTTCCATGACTTTCCCCTCTACCCTGGAATTCTCAATGATGAAAAAATGCAGGCATCCGCCGCGCTTAAGATCATGTTGTGATCGTCGCACCCCTCGGGCGGCGAAAGAACACCGGAAGTGTACCGCTCAGGTGCTTGAAGTGCTCGTCAACCGGACACGGCGGGCACACAGTATAGCATGAATGCGGCCCACTGCCTATTCGCGGGCGCCACGCCGCGCACGGCGCCGGCCGTGGAGGAAGGGAATCAGTTCGTTGAGCAAGGAAACGACCCCCATCCCCGCGAAATAGAAGGCGCCGAAGGCCATCACGCGATACGGTTCCTCGGGCCAGAGGCCGCCCACGTCGAATTGCTGCCGCGTAATCACTTCAGGGGTGATGCCCAGCGGCGGTACGGGGTACATCACGGTCAGGAAGACGCCGCCAAGATACAACGCCGTCATGATCGCCCAGTTCGCCATCACTACCATCTGGGCATCGGAATCCGGTGGCCGGATAACAACGTTCGGCAGCTTGTTGAGCGTCAGCACCACAAAGGCAATCAACGGCCACGGGCCGCCGTAGCTCGCCGAGAACGCGGCGGCAAAGAGACAGTAGAAGCCAAGCAGCAGCCCATATTGCAGGACGCGGGCGCGCAGCGTGGCATCTCTGGCGCCAATCGCCCCAAAGAAGCCCGTGGAATGCACCACGAGAAACTCGAGCAGCATCATGAAGGTGAATTTGTGTACCGTGCGCTCGCCGAAGGTTTCGGGCGCAATCCACGTGATGAGAAACGATCCCGCCAAGGCAAAATCGAGCCCCGCGGACCAGACAATCCGTGCGATTAATATGATGGGTGTCATACCATGAGATCCTTCGCTTCGCTCAGGATGATCGTGTGTTGTCTCACGGTTGGAGATGCGTCCTACTGGACACAACTTCCAGCAGGAAGAGTTCGCCTGGCGGCTGAGCGCGCATCACTTCTTCCCAGCGTTCCTGTGTTTGTTCGCGGGGTGACGATGCCTCGCCGCGTTCGTCATATGAAATGATGGTGTAAGGCCCGCGAGCAGTATCAAGCCAAGGGCCGATATCGACGGAGAGTTCAATGTCCCGCGGCCCGGCAACGGTGTTCATGGCCAGGAGGAGCAGGCGGTCGGGAAGGACATAGGCGTTAACGCGCGCGTTGTGGCAGGGGGTTGTCAGGATGCAGTCGCCGATTAGGAGACCGTCCTCGAAGTAGGGCAAGAACTGAGCGTGTAGTTGCGCGCAGGTCTTGAGGGCCTGACTGAGTTCGGGATACTCCGCAATGCGGGCGGAACCGTTGATGTTCTCCGGCTTGGAGGGCAGGACATTCATGAACAGATGATCCATGAAGAGCCGCTTGACCGTGCCCGGCGATGAGCCGGCGTTGACGTTGAAGCGCGGCGTGGGATAGGCGTTCACGAGCGCGCGCAGATCCAGGCTTTCGTCGAAGAGCACCCAGTTCCAGGTGTAATCGAGCCAGCGGCTGTCGAGGTCGAGATTGTTAAGGTCCTCGGCGGCGAAGGTGGATTCCGGGTCCCGGGCGCGCGCGGCCTGGCGCACTTGCGAGAAGATCGCCGTGAGGTTGGGCTCGTCGGCCGCGTAGAAGGCTTGGTCCCAGGTGATGGAGTTCCAGCCGCGCTCGATCATCTTCAGCAGGCTCGCACTCACGTCGGCTTGCCAGCCGGGATGCGTCTGTTCCGCAAAGGACCCGCGCGAGGCCTGGCCGTAGTAAGGCCGCAGCATGGGCACGAAATCGGTGTGGTAGCCCCAGTGCTCCTTGGCATCGGTCCAGCCGTATTTCGCGCCGAGCGGGTCGAGCAGCGTCATCACGGACACAAACAGAGAAACGTTGACGCCGATTTCGCGGCATTGCGCGAGCGCGATGTTGAACTCCTCGAGCGTGCCCAATTCAGGCGAGGGCAGATGGGGGAGTTCCCACGGCTGCCACAGCCAAAGCACCATCTCGTTCAGACCGTGATCGCGGCATTCCTCCGCCAATCCGGGCAGATCACTGAAGCGCCAGACGACGGTGGGCGCCGCGGGGTCGGCCTGCGCGTACTGCTGCGCCATCCAGACGGTGCGATAACCCAAGGTTTCGCGCAGGCGCGCCGGAAAGGGGTGCGGCCGCGCGACGTTGGACAGTACCCATTCACGGAACGGCGCAATGCCCTTGGCCCAGCCGTTCTTGTGCGGCGTCAGCACATACTCGGGACTGGTCCATTGCGTGCCGGGTGCGACGGTGGTGCGATGTTCGCACATGAGCCGCAGCCCCGCGCCGTCTTGCGGTAAGTGAAGCCACACGTGATCGGAGACCGGTTCTCCGGCTGGGTTCAGCGGCCCCCAACTCCACAGCCTCGGGAATAGACTGAACCCTCCCTGTAAGCTGCCAAAATCCAGCCAGCGCGCCGCCATCGATTTGTCGTACGCGCCGGATTTCAACTCGAGCCAATTACGCCGCGCCGCATACCACCGCCCATCGTCCCCCGGAAGTTTCAATTCAACAAAGGGCTTCTTGTTGAAACCGCAAGTGCGCAGTGCGGTGTCTTCTTCGCCTGCAAAGGGACGCAGCCCTGAGAAGTCCGGAAACAGGATCTGCGGGATGGAGAATTCGGATTGATTGTCGATGGAGACACTCAGAATTAGGGAAGCGCCGTCCGGCGCGGGCGCGAGGCGCACGGTCGCCGCCACGCGGCCTCGGGGCGCAAAGTCCCGGCTCAGCCCCAGCGCGTTCCAATGAATTTCCACCGCCCCGTCGTTCTCTTCGATGCGCACATCCTTCGAGTAGCGCGTCCCCAGCCGCAAGGGTTCAAAGCCGAAGGCGGGCCAGGCCATGTCGAGCAGGGAGGCTTCCTCGGGTGCGGCTTCGAGTAGCTTCAGACCCGCATAGGTCATTTCGAGCAGCCCACCCGTCTCCGGGTGAATCCGGAGATCGAGGCCACGGAGTTGGGCGTGGAACGGTTGGGGTTCGGCCAGGCCGGAGACGCACGGCAGCAATGCAGCAATCGCAAGGAAGATAAGCCTCGCCTGGATCAAAAACTCGGAAGATACTTGGATGACGTTTCGCATCCGCGAATTCTCCCCCGAGCGCGAAACGAGGGCGTAGCCTCGGGTTGCTAATGAACTCCAGTTTACTCGCTGGCGCGTTCCAATTTGAAGACGCGCTGCCCTGTGGGCTGCCCGGGTGTGGGAGAAGGTGCCGCTGGGGCCGCCGGTTCCGGGACGGCAGTCTCCTCAGAAGTATTGTCACGAGCAGCGGCGGCCGCATCGGGAAGAGCGGGCGCGTTGTTTGGTGACGTCGAATCGTGCGTCTCAGCATCCATTGGCACGGCGGCGCCGCTTGCGGCCTCTTGCGGTGTAACGGCGGGCTGCGCGGCGCTCTCGGGAACGTTCGGCAGGCTGGCCGGTGTGCGTTCCTGTGGCTCGTCAGGCGCATCCTCTTCTGCCTCGGCTTTTGTTTCTTTGATCCGTTCGAGGCGGAACGTGCGGCGGCCGGTGGGGCCCTGAGGTTGGAAAGCAGGCTTTTCCTGGCGAGGCCCGGGTGGTTTGAGGCCGGCCTTCACCTTGTCAAGCCATTGGAAGATAAACTTGCGTTTGCCTGGTGCCGCGGGGACGCCGGGGGTTTCAGTCGTGGAGGAATCCGGTGGCACTGTTTGCGCGCTGGCTGGAACCGGCTCGCGGGTACGCTCGCCCTCCCGAATACGCTCGCCCTCCCGAAGGGGGCGGAAGATACCCTTGTTGCCGGTGGGGGCGGGGGTGGGGTCCGCGGGCAGCGGGGTAGTTTCAGCGGTTTCATA
This sequence comes from Candidatus Hydrogenedentota bacterium, assembly GCA_016182645.1. Taxonomy (GTDB): domain Bacteria; phylum Hydrogenedentota; class Hydrogenedentia; order Hydrogenedentales; family JACPGD01; genus JACPGD01. Next base: position 6,147 of record JACPGD010000111.1, read on the forward strand.
GGAGGCGGGTTTGGGGACCGTGGGGGCGGGCTCTTGGGCGAGGATTGGTTCCGGTTGACGGTCTTCCTGGGGCAGGAGCAGGAGTTCCGCCGGGCCGAGCACAACAAAGGGCGCGGGGCCGTGCAGTCGCCCCGCGATTCGGCCCTTTTCCACATCCACGTTCTGGGCGGGCAGCGGCTGCCAACCGCTGGATTCCGACCAGGCATAGAGGGCGAGCGCGGGGAGATTGGCGGGGTCGCACACCGCCTCGGGCACCTCGAGTTCCAGCGCGAGTTGGCTTTCCATCAGGGCCGGCGCGGTTTCGGGCCGGACAAACAGCGTGAAGGCGGCCAGGCCGGCCGGCAAGGGTGCGGGCGCATCGACCGACGTGAGCAGACGCGCCTGGATGACGTCGGGGGCTTTGAAGATGACGTGGCCCTGCACCCCCAACGGCCGCAGTTGCACGATGCTGCCGCGAGCGCTGGCGGCGTACCGCAATACTTCATCCTCGAGGAAGCGCGTTTTCTTGAGACGCCGATCCAGGAACAAGTCCAGTTGATCGTCAAAGTGCGGTGAGCCGGCCACGTCTGAAGCGCCGAACGGGACGATGCTGCACGCTTCCGGTTCGTCGCCAAACTCGATTGCCATGGCGAAGCCATAGCCGTAGTTCATATAAGTGCGCCCGGAATTTCCCGCCGGGCCGGCGGCCAGAAAGATCGGCTCGCCCGTCGCCGCGCCCATCAGCGGCGCGTCTCTGAGGCCGCGCTGAATGCGATGGACATCGCCCCACGGCACGGAAATCGCCGGGAAAGCATTGCGCATCTGGCGCGCGGCATCCGCGGCCGCACCCATCATCAACTCCTGAGCGGCTTGGGTATCTTGGAGCAGCGCGTCGTAGAGCGTCCCCGTATTGGGGAACTGTCCCACGGCCCGCGCCTCGACCGCGCGCCACCAGGCCTGGTAGTAAGTCATGGCCGGACTGTTGGGAGCGGCCACATAGTTCCAGTTGCGCAGCAAGTCGAGCGCCACAGGCAGATCCGGATGAGCACTCGCCGTGGACTGCGGAAAGGTCTCCGCCGCGGCCAGCAATCTTGGGGTCAGTTCCACGGCCGCCGGCAGCACCGTGTCATACAACATCGACTGCACGTCCCGGAAGTTTCGGAGGCCCTGATGCAGGAGTTGGCGCACCCGCCGCGCGCGAAACGTGTCGGTGTCGCCAATGAACCAGGCCGGCCACTGGTCCGGCAGGAGTCCCGCATCCTCCGCCGCCAGCCAGGGGGGGGCCCCGCAGGCTTGCAGATAGCCGGAGGGGGGATTGAGCACAAATGGCAGTTGGTCAGTGGGCACAACACTGCGCCACGCGGGAAACTCCCACTCCCACGGCAGCGGCGATTTCCAATCCACCGCCTGCACTTGCAGGTTCCCCTCCTGGTCGGACTCCAGCACGGCGCGCGCGCCGGCCTTGGCGTTGTAGAGGTAGAAGATGTTCCCGGCGCGGTCGCCATAGATCACGTTGAAGCAAGGCAACTGCTGCAAGCCAAGCGCCTGCTGAAAGGACTCGATGTCCTGCGCCCGGCCCATTTCCATCAACTGCCGCAACCCGCCAAAATCGTAAAAACCGCCCACCCGCCATGAGATCAGCTCCGGCCCGTTTTCGAACACCGGCCCGCGCGTGCCCAGGTAGGCCGGCACAAACCGCTCGTCCATGCCGGCATCCGTGCGCACGTAGTAGGGCTGGGCCTGCGACATGTACATCAGGAGCAGCGCCTGCTCTTCATTGACAGACTCGGCGGACCTCCGGGGGTCGTTGGGGTTGCGCGGCGTCTTGTCAAAACGCTCGACGAACAAATCCGCGATGTCCGGCTTGTTGGGCGTCATCGCCCAGCCGAGCACATGGTTGTGGCCCTGAAGGATCACGGGAAGCCCATACAAGGTCGCGCCGGCCACATCCATATCTTCCAGGCGAAGATGCGCCTCGTACCACCGGAACGGTCCATCGAAATACTGGTGCGGGTTAATGACCAGCAGTGTCTTCCCTGCTTCTGTCCTCGAGGGCGCCAGCGCCCAAGCATTCCCGGTGGTTGCTGCCGGTGGTCCCGCGAGGGGCGGAGGTGCATCAAACGGCGCGTTGCTCATGAGGTAAGCGTGCCACAGCGCCAGAATATCACTCGGCTGCACGCCTTCCACCCACTCCGGAACCTGCGCCGCGTGCTCGACGATGAAGCGGTTCACGCCCTGCGCGAACCCGGTACAGAGCGCCTGGGTGGCCGGGTCAAGCGTGGGGAGCGCTTCCTGGGCCAGTTGCGCGTGGTGCATTTTCAGGGCGAATGCATCGGCCTGCGCATAACCTTCTCCCAGCACGGCGGCCGCGCGTCCGTTGGCCATCCGATACGCCAAGAGCATATCGACGAGATGATCTTCCGCTTGAGCATAGCCAAAGGCGAAGCCAAGCCCTTGCGGCGTGCCGGCGAACACATGGGGGACGCCCCACTCATCGCGATACAGCGTGGCGTCTGCCCACAGGGTATCCACGTCCGGGAGCGGTTGCGCCCCGGCCGTGAGGCCGAGGGACGCGAGCAGAACACTGCTAAATTTGCGAAGGCCTCGTGGTATTGCCAAGCAAACAAGCTTGCGTGCGGGATTTCCCCTAAAGATTTTCAGGCTTCTGCCGTAGGTTTTCTGGAGAGGATGCGCTAGAATCATTCGACGTATTGCAGTGCTTTCAGCTTGCGACACGGGGGATCGCACAAGGTGAGTGACATCAACTCCGTTCCGGGCCATTGTAGCATGGATGCCGCCATGGGACCGCGCATTCCTTGTCTGATGATCCTGCTGAGTCTCTATGCGTTTCAGGTGTTTGCCGAAGACCAGGGACTCTGGATCACGGAAGTCCGGCGCTCCGAACCGGATGCCATTGAGATGGTGAATGTGTCTGGCGGCAGTCTCGACGTTTCCGGTTGGAAGATATACGCTTACGACCAGGAAAGCTGGCCTTCCCCCAAGTCCTCGCTGACCCTTCCCTCGAATGTCGTACTGGATGCCGGAGAACTCATTGTCGCCTTTGAATCCGGTGGCCCCAGCAGCACGTCCTACCGCAGCTACCGCTTCTCAAGCCAGTGGACCTGGCCCGAGGGTGGCAGCGGCCGTATGGCCATCCTCATCCTGGACAGCGAGGACGCCATTGCCGATTTCTTCGTCGGAGTGGGAAGCTCCTCCGAGGCGTCCGCCGGCGACATCAGTGCGCCGCGGGAAGTCCCCGAATCAGAATGGTCCGGCGCGTCCGTTGATACCGACAGTGGATTGCCGCATGTCACCTTTCAGCGCGATGACCTGGACGACAGCAACGATGCCACGGACTGGTCCAGCGGCGTGGACACGATCGGCGTGCTCGACACACTGTTCACGGCCGCACTGGAAGTGGAAGAGGTCCTTCTGGAAGATGTTTCTCCGACAAGTGCCGAAGTCGTGCGCTACCTGGTGCGGTTCTCGCAACCGGTCTACGGGATTGACACCGGTCTCAATATCGCCACGAATGACTTCGCACCCGTGGTGGCCACCGGCGCCCTCACTGGCCTGGAGGTGGAGGAGGTGGCCTTGGTTTCCCTCAGCGAGTTTCGTGTCAGTGTATCCACCGGCACGGGTGCGGGCGAGTTGCGGCTGGACGTGCTTGCGAGCGGCGGTCTCGTGAGTGGGGTGGGCGAGGGCTTGGCCGGCGATTTTGAAATCGGGCCGGCCTATGAGATCGACCGCTCGACGCCCACCGTGGCGGCCGCCGCGATCAGCCCCGACCCTGCGGGCTTGGGCAGCGACGTCGAAATCACGGTCAATTTCAGTGAAACGATGGATCAGACCCTGCCCCTCTCCGCGGTGGCAAACACCGCCGGCAACGGGATGATCGCCGCTTCCGCCGCGGGCAGCGGCGGGGATGGCGCCTGGCTTGATGCCACCACCTACCGCGTTCATCTGGATCGGGCCCTCGTGGCAGTGGATGACGGGACGGCGACCGTGTCCTTGAGCGGCGCCCGTGATCTCTTGGGATTAACCATGGCCACCGATGCGTCGCATGAATTCTTGATCGACGCTGTTGCGCCGGTAGTAGGTGTTGACCCCTTGCTGAGTGTCGACGCCACGCCGCCGTTGGGGGGCGCACTGGTGGAAGCCGATCCGGCGGTCCAGGTGGCGGTGACGGTGGCGGGCCAGAACTTCCTTGCCATGGTCCCCGGGGACGGGACCTGGCTGGTGCCGGACAATACGCTTTCGCCGTTGGGTTCGGGCGTCTACGACGTGGAGGTCATCGCGACCGACAGTGCCGGGAATGTGGGCATGGATCTGACGTTGAACGAACTCACCGTGAACCTCGGTATTATCGGGGTGGACTCCGTCGTGGCGCTTGATGCCAATCCGACGGCCCTGGACGTGGTGCGATATGCGGTGACTTTCGCTTCCCCAGTGTTGGGGCTGGAAACGGGCACGGGCGGTTCGTTTGATGATTTCGACATCGGCCTCATAGCCGGTCAACTGGCGGGGACACAGGTGGCCGCCGTCGAAGCCACAGGGCCGGCCAGCTACACCGTCAGCGTGGATACGGGCACAGGCGACGGCGCCTTCAGGCTCCTGGTGCTCCACACGGGGGGCATTACGAACGAAAACGGTGTGCCGCTGGCTGCATCGTACGTGACCGCGCCGTCCTACACCATCGCGCGCGATCTTGTCCCGCCCACCGTGTCGAGCATGGTGTTGAACGATGTACCGGGGCCAACGATCCTCTTCACGATAGTTTTCAGTGAAGACGTTTCCGGCATTGAGACAATTCCTCTGCTTTCCGACGATTTCGCGCTCACCGTGGTGTCCGGCTTTGTGGCGGGACAGGTCATCACGGCGATTACCCAACTGGGACCGGACACCTTCACGGTGGGGGCGCTGCCGGGGTTGGGCGATGGCCAGTTGCGGCTGGATGTGCTCTCGAGTGGGGGCATCGCCGACGACAGCGGGCGCGGCATGGCCCAAGATTACACGGCCGGCCCTGTCTTCGACTTGAACAGTTTCCCGCCGCTTCTCGTGCAGTTCAGCGCCACGCCGAACACGGCCGGCATCGGCGCGAGACCTGTCTTGGAGTTCACTTTTGACGACGCGATGCGTGCGACGGTCCCGCCGGAAGTCAGTGTTGCCACGGCGGCCAACGGGCTGATCGCGGCCAGCGCCGCGGGTGATGGCAGGGACGGCGCCTGGCTGGATGGAGACACGTACCGGGTTTCGCTCGACCGGGATCTGACCGCTGCCGATGACGGGGTCGCCCTAATCAGTATCCAGGGTGCGCAAGATGACGGCGGTCAGGAGATGGTGGCAGACACATCGCGAACACTGGTCATCGATGGCATTCAGCCTGTGGTCACTGTGGAGAGTTGTGTTACGGAAGATTTCACACCCGACGTCACCGGGACGATTGAGGACAATCCCCCCTCGGCGGCGATCCAGGTGACCTTGGCTGGAGTTACGTATCCTGCTATTAACCACGGGAATGGCGCGTGGACCCTTCCAGGCGCGCTCCTGCCTCCTCTGCCGGCGGGAAATTATCCGGTGGCCGCCACGGCGACGGACCTCGGCGGCAATACGGGGACCGCCACGGGGACGGTCACCATAGATCCTGGACACCTCGCTATTGTCAGCGCCGATCTCCTTGACGCATCACCGACCGACAAGCCGGTGGTCCGCTTCCGCGTCCAATTATCTTCCGCCGTTTCCGGCGTGGAGTCCTTCGCTTCCGGTGTGGGAAATGATTTTGCCCCGATTCCCGGGGGCGCCGTTACAGGAGCGGCGGTGACTGCGGTCAGCTTGCTCGAACCCACGGTTTATGTGGTCGAGACCGCCATTGGCGAGGGTGACGGCATGCTTGGACTGAGTGTTTTGCACTCTGGGGGGATCCGAAATCCCAATGGGTACGCCCCGGCGGCGGACCTGGTGCTGCCGGCAAGCTACATTACCGATCATCTGAAGGTGCAGGGGCCGGCGGATGCATTGATCGAAGCGGTGACGGGCGATGTTGTCGAATTGGTGGTGGAGGCCAGCGGCGGCACCCCGCCTTACACGTATGAATGGCGGTTTCAGCCCGCGCCCAATGTCTCGGTGCCGGTGGGGGAAAATCAACCGCGCTTGTACATCAACGGGGCGCAGTTCACGGATGCTGGGGACTACCTGTGCGAGGTGAGCGACAGCTACGAGTCGCAATCCAGCGCGACGACCACCGTCCGCGTCGAAGCCAGTATTCCGGCGGCCGGCGTCTTCGGCAGATTGCTGCTGTGCCTTGCCTTGGTGGCGTTGGGTGTGTTGTATGTTGGCTGGCGCCGGCCGCTCGCGCGGCGGTAGCGCCGCTGCTGGTCGTGCGGCCAGGGCCGGTTTTCACCGTTGCGCCTTCATCAACGCGGCCAGTTGTTCGAGCGCCTCGGGCGCCACGCCGGCCCGCCGGGGGCTCAGGCTCTCGCCGCCGTCGATCGTCACGATGCTCCCCGTCATCCACGCGCCCGCCTCGGAGGCCATGAAGACCACCATGTTCCCAATTTCTTCGGGTTCGCCCGCGCGTCCCAAAGGAACGGAGTCCTTGTGTTGCTCGAAATCACCTCCCAGCGCAAACGCCTTCTTTACGCCCTCGGTGATGATGGGGCCGGGCGCGATGGCGTTGACACGGATGCCGAAACGGCCCCATTCAAGGGCGAGTGTGCGCGTGATGGCGTCGATACCGGATTTGGCGGCGCAGGCGGGCGCCATGCCGGCCCAGCCGGTGTGGTGCAGCGTCATGCTGATGCTGACGATGGTCCCACCGTGTTCGTGCAAGTGCTTAAAGGCGGCGCGGCTGCAGTAAAACGTGCCGTACAGATCGATCTCGAGCACGGCCCGCCACTGGTTGTCGCTCAGTTGCTCCGCGGGAAAGTAGAAGTTTCCCGCGGCGTTGTTCACAAGAACGTCGAGCCGGCCCATCTTCGCGGCCGCCTCGTCGAAAGCGCTGTCGATTGCCTTGGACTTCCGCACGTCGAGGCCAATGCCCAGAGTGCGCACGCCGTACGTCTCCGCCAATTCCCGCGCATAGGCTTCGCAGAGTTCTTGCCGGCGACTCGCAATAATCACATCGGCCCCCGCGCGCGCCAGGCAGGCGGCGATACCCCGGCCAATGCCCGACGCGCCGCCTGTCACCAGGGCGGTTTTTCCGTTCAGCAGTCCTGTTTTGAAAATGTCTGGTCCCTGCATCGGAGCCTTCCTTTCCCATGCATTACGTTAACAATCGGTCTCACTCGCCCGCAAGTGGGAAGGGCAGAGGCCATTTTCGGCCTCTGCCTCCCCGTTGTCGCGATGGGGTCACTTCCCGAACGGCACTAAGTTAAGGGTTCTGATTTGTCCCGCCTGGGGGATCTTTTCTGCACGCCTTGCGTCGTTAGGTCGAGCATTTTCAAGGAGATAGCGCGCATCTCGGCGAGGGTTTTTTCGAGTTTTCGGTTTTCCCGGATCGCGCGCTCGTAGGTCTTTGCTTGGGAGGCGGTCAGGTTTTGGATCGCGGTGCGACCATCAATCTTGCGGGTCCATTGGTAATAGGGGCCGTAGTCCTTTGTGCGCTGGGGGTGTTCGGGGTCTGGCCGCTGGATGACGCGGCGCAGGATGCTTCCTTGGAGGGTGGGACCCAGCCCCAGCAGTGAGCGTTTCAGGCGTTCGTGGCGGCGCTTCAGTTCGGCGAGCTTCTTCATGGTGTTTATCCTCGCATTTTCCGCTTGACTTTTTTATCCGTATTGTACATGTATCTCTACATGTAGTACCTGGTCAAAAGTCAAGCTAATAATTGCACCGCTTGCCTTATATTCGGAAAATCAATAAAATCATATTATGCTAAATCCTGAAATTTTGACGCTGGACGAGGTTGCCCAATACCTGCGTGTTTCCCAGCGCACCGTCTATGATTGGGCCAACAAACGCCTGATCCCCTGTGGAAAAATTGGGACGACGTGGCGCTTCAAGCGCTCCGAGATCGACAATTGGGTGGATCAAAAGCTTGCCGGCCGGCCCGCCGCTGCTCAGCGGTCCTTCGCGGGCCTAAGAGATGTACTGTCGCTGGAGCGCATCAGGCTGCTCGACACGGAATCGAAGTCCGAGGCCCTGGAAACGCTGCTCGGGCTGCTGGCCAAAGCCCCGGAAGTGCGCGATCCCCGGGAGCTTGCCCGCGTGATGTATGAGCGGGAAGCCCTGATGAGCACGGGTATGGGCTCCGGCCTGGCGGTGCCGCACGTGCGCCTGGCATCCGTGGATGATCTCGTGGTGGCGGTGGGGGTGGCGCGCGGTGGCATTGCGGACTATGCCACGCTCGACGGACAGCCTGTGCGCATCATCTGCATGATTGCCGCGCACGAGCACCAGCACGCGGACTACCTGCGCATGCTGGCGGCACTGAGCGCCCTGCTGAAAGAAACAGAGGTCCGCGGACAGCTTCTGGCCGCCGCGGACCCCGCCACGGTATTTGAAGTCCTCACCCAAACCACTGGGGTGGCGCCCTCAAGCGAGCAAGCTTGAGGATGGAACCATCTCGTTCTTGCCTGACCCGTCTGATCAGCCCGATCTACAACTGTGGCTGTTCAGCCGCTGGTGGATTCCTGCTCCAGGTGCACGGCCGTGTAGCCACCGCGCGACTTGAAGTACACGATCAGGATGAGATAGCAGACGAACATGATGACTGGGAAAATGGCCACGACCTGCAGCGCGTTCTTGCTGGCGCTGGAAATAATCTGGTTCAAGACGGTTTGCTCTTCGGCCGGCGCGGCCGCCACTTTCTGGGGATCGACCGCCGTGTACTTGCCGAAGATCCCCACCTTCTCCTGGGTCACGTAGGTGGAGGCGAGTTGGGTCCCTTGGGCGGCGTCATGGGTCGTGAGGTGCCGGTTGATATATTGGTCTTGAATCGAGCCAAGAAATACGGTCCCGACGATGCCCACACTGAGCGTGCCGACGCCCGCGATAATATTGATCGTCAACGCACCACCTTTTGGAAAACGTTCTGCAACCACGCCCAACATGGTGGGCCAGAAGAACGTCTTGCCCACCCCATAGATTGTCGCCGCCAACAGGATGGTGACGCCGGTGGCCATCGACAGGGACACCAGACCAATGGCCGCGATAACGGAGCACGTGGCCAGCAGGCCCAAGGGCGACAGCTTGTGCACAATCGGTCCCGCGGAGAAACGCAACAGCATCATGATAAACGACGTGTAGACCAGGACCCACGCGGCCTGAAGGCCCATCGCGGTCATCTCAGATTCCATCAGCGGCGTGATCCAACTGTCCGTGCCCAACTCCGTGGTGGCCAGTGGGATCATGATGAGCAGCAGGAAGATGAAGAGCGGCCGGCCCAACGACTGGACGTACAAACCATAGGCAATCGTCAACACGGCGACGATACCGATCTTCAGAGCAAGAGGGAATTCAAACACGCGGCCGACTTCCCAGGTCATCAGGAAGATGATGATCAGCGCGCCGAGCGCCCCCGCTTCCTTCAGCATGTCCTTATAGGAAATGCCCGCCGCGACCCGTTCATGCACGGGGAACTTCCGGCCCACCAGCATAATTCCATAGATGATGGCAGGGAGCAGGAGCAGCGCGACCTTTAATTTCCAACTGGATTCCGCGCCTAAGCTAATGGCGAGAATGCCGCCCAGGACCAGGCCGCCCGGCCAGCCGGCATGGAGGATGTTCAGCCACTTGGTTTTTTCGCGAGAGAACATCGTGGCCACGACGGGGTTGATCACGGCCTCGACGGTGCCGTTGCCCAACGCCACGATGAACGTCGCAATGTAGAGCATCCAATAGCCGTTGGCGAAAATGATGAGAATCGTGGAGGAAACGTGACAAACGAAAGCGAACACCATCGCGCGCCCGTAACCGATCTTGTCAATGACCAGGCTGAAAAGGACAATGCTGAGGGCGAACGGCCAGAGACCCACGCCCAGGATTTCCCCTTGCTGGGTGTTGGTCAAGCCGAACTCGACGGCCCAGTCCTTAATGACCATGCCCCGGACGACGAAGGTGAACGCGGTCGCGACCAGGGACATGAAACAGCCCCAAAACAAGATCTTGTCGTGTTGAATGGGCGAGCCATTCCTGGCATGTGCTTCAGACATGAAACGTCCTCCTCTCCGCTTCCAACAGGTTTTGCCCAATTATTGCGCCCTGTGTGCCGAACTGTCCGTAGTCACACGCCGGGGCGGTGAAAGTGTACTCCCTCCGGCGGGAACCGTCAACCGAGCTATTGGGCAGTAGTCACGCGCTCGGCGAGCGCGCCACTACTGGCAAGGTTGAGCACCCACGAGGGGTGCTGCTACAGTTGCCGCTACACGCGGCTTAATCAAGGGGAGATTCTTTATGCGCGTCCTCATTGCTGTACTCATGCTTGCCTGTTGCTGCAGTCCATTCTGGAGTGTCGGAGCGGCCGAGGACCTGCGCGTGGGCATGATTGGCCTGGACACCTCGCACGTCATCTCCTTCACCAAGATCTTGAACGACCCGAGTGATCCGAAACATGTTTCGGGCGCGCGGGTCGTCGCCGGATTCAAGGGCGGCAGTCCAGACAATGAAACGAGCGCCACGCGGGTGGACGAGTACACGGCGCAACTCGAGCGAGACTTCAAGGTCGAGATTGTGCCAACGATCGAGGAACTTTGTGCCAAGGTGGATGCGGTCCTGCTCGAAAGCGTCGATGGCCGCCCGCACCTCGAGCAGGTCAAGCCCGTCTTAGCGGCGAAGAAACCGGTCTTCATTGACAAGCCCGTGGCTGGATCGCTCGCGGACGCCATCAAAATTTACCAGCTCGCGCAGGAAAGTGACGTGCCCTGTTTCAGTGCGTCCTCGTACCGCTATTACGACAGCATGCGCGCGCTGATGCAGCAGGACGTGGGCGAAGTAAAAGGCGCGATCTCGTACGGTCCCGCCCACCTCGAAGTGCACCATCCTGATTTGTTCTGGTATGGTGTGCACCCCGTCGAGGCGCTGTTTACCGCCATGGGAACAGGCTGCGAGAGTGTCGTCCGCACCGCGACGCCCGATACTGACGTTGTCACCGGCGTCTGGTCCGGTGGCCGCGTCGGCACACTCCGCGGCCTGCGCGAACAGGCCACGCCTCACGTGGTGATCCTCTTTGGCGCCAAGGCGGTCGCCGAACAGAAGCCTGGCGAAGACAGCTATGCGCCACTCGTCCAGGAAGTGGTGAGATTTTTCCAAACCGGCGTCGCACCAGTTTCCCCCGAGGAAACCCTCGAAATCTTCGCCTTCATGGAGGCCGCCGACGAGAGCAAGCGCCAGGGCGGGGCGCCGGTGAAGATTTCGGAGGTGATGGAGAAAGCGCGAGGGAAGAGCGAGTAGGGCAAAAGGACGAAAAGGACGCCGCTCGTCCTGCCGGCTTTGTTTCCAGAGGACGATCCCTGCATCCCTACCATGGGCTTGACTCTTTCCAGTGAACGTGGTAGCGTCGAATTCTGGTGATTCCATTGGTGATTCAGACTGCCGGGCGGCACTGTTCTTGGTTATGACTATTCACAGTGGCAGCGCGGAAACTGTTTCCATGCAAGAGGAGCGGACGGATGAAAGTTTCGCGGGACCGCATGGGGGCGGGGATCTCGAGACGTGGGTTTCTGAAGGGCGTGGGCGCGGGTACGGCCGCCGCCGGGTTGTTGACCGGGGCGCCGCCACCGGGGGCCGCTGCGCTGGACGCGGCGCACACGCCAAAAGTTCTGGCGCCGGGCGAGAGTGAAATCTCGCTGAAGATTAATGGCGCGGTGCAAAAAGTGGCGGTCGAGCCGCGCACGACACTGCTTGACGCGTTGCGCAATCGCCTGGATATCACCGGCGCGAAAAAAGTCTGTGATCGGGCCACCTGCGGCGCTTGCACGGTCCTTGTGGATGGCAGTCCCGTTTATTCCTGCACGATGCTCGCGTTGGAGGCCGAAGGCCGCGAGATCACGACGGTGGAGGGTCTCGGCACGCCGGAAAACCTGGCGCCGATTCAACAGGCGTTCATCAACCATGACGCGCAGCAGTGCGGTTTTTGCACGCCCGGCTTCGTGGTGGCGAGCACGGCCCTGCTACAGAAGTTTCCGAATCCCACGCGCGAGCAAGTACAGGCCGGGCTTGGCGGTAATCTCTGCCGCTGCGGCACCTACGCGGGCATGGTTGACGCAGTGCTCGAAGCCGCGAAGGGAGGTGCATGATGGCAAATCCTCAATGGCCGGCGGCCGAACAACGCCAGCACCTCGGCAAACGCATCAGCCGCCTTGACGGCCCGGTCAAGTGCACCGGCGCGGCCAAGTATACCTATGACATCCATCGCGACGGCCTGCTCTACGCGAAACTTGTCGGTTCACGTATCGCCGCGGGAATCGTCAACAGCATCGACACCAGTGCCGCGGAAAAGCTCCCTGGCGTCCAGGGAGTGTGGAAAGATGAGAGCCTGATTGGCAAGGAAGTGCAATATGCTGGCCAAATCCTCGCGGCGGTGGCCGCCCGGACCGAAGAAATCGCCGACGAAGCGGCGCGCCTGGTGAAGGTGGAGTACACGCCGGCCACGCCCCAGGTGGATGACACCGACCCCGCACGTGCGGACGGCAAACCGGCAACGCGTGAAGAAGGCGACGTGGCCACGGCGCTCTCCCAGGCGGCGACGGTTTTCGAGGGCGCCTACGGGCTGCCAGTCGTGTGTCATTGCTGCCTGGAAGCCCATGGTCAAGTCTCGGAAGCGAAGAACGGTGAAATGTACCTCTGGGGTTCGACGCAAAGTGTCAGCAGTTATGCCAAAGGGCTGCATGAAGACGTGGGCTTGACGCTGGACAAGATGCACGTGGAATGCCAGTACATCGGCGGCGGCTTCGGGTCAAAATTCTCGTATGACAAGTGGGGCGTAATCTCGGCCAAGCTGTCGCAGTTGACGGGCATGCCCGTGAAATTGATGCTCGACCGCGATCTGGAACTCATGGTGGCGGGCAACCGGCCTTCAGCCTCGGCCAAAGTGAAGGTGGGACTGGACGGCAACGGGAAGATTACCGCATTCGACGCCGAGGTCTGGGGTACGGGCGGCAAGGACGGCTATAAACCGCCTCCAATGCCCTATGTGTTCACGAAAATCCCGAACCACCGGGAGAATGGCCTGCGCATTCCGACCAATCGCGGCAGCCAGCGGGCCTGGCGCGCGCCCGGCCATCCGCAGGGCTGCCTGCTCACGATGGCGGCGCTGGATGACGCGGCGGCGGCGATCAAGATGGACGCGCTCGAGTTTTTCAAGAAGAACCTGGATTTGACCGAGCGGCGGGAGGTTTACGCCGCACAACTGGACATTGCGGCGGACCTGATCAACTACAAGGAGAAGGCGCATCTTCGCGGCGAGAGTGGTCCTGGGCCGCTCAAGCGCGGCCTCGGCATTTCGCTTCACCAGTGGGGCGGTATGGGCCACCAAAGCGAATGCGACGTGACGATCAATCCGGACGGCTCGGTGGAGACCAAGATCGGTACACAGGACCTCGGCACCGGCACGCGCACGACCGTCACGATTGTGGTGGCGGAAACGCTCGGCCTCCCGCTAGAAGGCGTGACCCTGAAAATGGGCAAGAACGAGTATCCGGCTTCGGGCGCGTCCGGGGGCAGCACTACAATTGGCGGCGTGTCTGCTTCGTCGCGCCTGGCCGCTACCGCCGCGCTGAATGCGCTGCTGGAAGTGGTTGCGCCGAAACTCGGGGCCGCGCCGGACCAACTCGAAGCGCGTGACGGCCAGATCCGCGCAGTGGGCGATTCGAGCAAGGCCATTGCCTGGAAAGGCGCCTGCTCCTTATTGGGCACGCAGTCCATCACCAAACGCGGCACGAACGTGCCCGGCGAAAGCCAGAAGATGGGCCTGATCGATGGCGGGGTCGGCGGCGTCCAGATCGCGGAGGTGACCGTGGACACCGAGACCGGCTGCGTCACCATGAATGAGATGGTGGCCGTGCAGGATTGTGGACTGATCGTGGACCTGAAGACGGCGGAGAGCCAGGTGCACAGCGGCCTGATCATGGGCATCACCTATGCCCTCTACGAAGAGGCCGTCTACGATCCCACGACAGGCCGCATGCTGAACGCGGACATGGAGTTTTACCGCCTCGCCGGGATCAAGGACGTGGGCCAGTTCAAGGTGCACATGATGACTGGCGCGGGCTACGACGAACGCGGCGTGATTGGCTTAGGCGAACCGCCGGTCATCTCGCCGGGGGCGGCCATCTCGAACGCCGTGGCCAATGCGATCGGTGTGCGCGTGCCGCGCCTGCCCCTGACGCCGGACCGGGTCCTGATGGCGCTGCAGCAGGGAACGGGGCAGGATGCCCCGACTACGAACGGAGGACTCGCCTGATGAATGCGTTTGAATATGCCCGTCCGGCCAGCGTGGCGGAGGCGGTTGAATTGCTGGGCGCCTCCTGGGACGACGCGGCGGTGCTTGCGGGCGGTACCGACCTCATCACGTGCTTGAAACAACACGTGATGGCGCCCAAACGGCTGGTGAGCTTGCGCGACGTCCCAGAACTGAAGGGCGTGGCCGAGGAAAATGGCCGCGCCCACATCGGCGCAATGACCACGCTGGCGGAACTCGCAGCGGACCCGCTGATCACGCAGCATTTCCCCGCGCTTGTCGCCGCGGCCCAAGGGGTCGGCAGTCCGCAGATCATGGCCGCAGGCACCGTGGGCGGCGACTTGCTCCAGCGGCCGCGTTGCTGGTACTTCCGCACGGAGCATGGTCTCTTCGCGAAAGAGGGCGACACGGCACTGGTCCCGGCGGGCGACAACCGCTACCACGCCATCTTTGGCAACGATTCCGTTGCGTTCGTGTGCCCGTCCAGTCTCGCGCCCTCCCTGGTGGCACTGGACGCCACGGTAGTGTTGAACGGCCCTGCTCACCGCTATTCTGGTCCCCCTTGAAGGATTGAAGAATGGCCTCTATGAAGTCCGGCACCGCCACGGCCTGGATTGGCCCTATGTGACCGCGGCGGTGGCCTATCGCGACAGTGGCGGCGCCGCAGCCGATGCACGGGTGGTCCTGGGGCACGTCGCACCCGTCCCGTGGCGGGTGGACGCCGCCGGAGAGGCGTTGAGTGGCGCCGCAATCAGCGCGGACACGGCCGCCAAGGCCGGCGAAGCCGCGACAGTGGGCGCCACGCCCCTGAGCCGGAATGCTTACAAGGCGGCGTTGGTCAAGACGGCCGTCAAACGGGCGGCGCTGACTGCGGCCGGGCTGCCGCTGGAGGGCTGAACGATGACACCGGGTTACTTGACGCAGTGTAAGTGTTTGCGGTGCAAGGAAATGTACTACCAGCCACTGGGCGCGGAGGAGGACATGTATTCCGGCGGGGCCTACTGGTGCAACAAGACCCACGAGGGCTTCGGCCCGGATGGCCAGCCTGCCGGCCGCCAGGAATGCGATGAAACCAGGGATTGTTACCAACGCTGACGAAACCAGGGATTGTTACCAACGCTGACTAGACGTCGCCGGGGCTTCCAGCCCTGTTCCAGTCCTTGGTGGGACCAGCCAGAGTGGCGCGCAGGGTAGTTGCACGCTCGCCGAGTGCGCAACTGATGTAGGGGGTAAACGTTAGACTTACAAGGAACTCACCCCCCATGAAATATGTGCCCCTCGCTCTCACAATAATTGCCGGTCTGATGGTTGCCGCCGCGGCCGCGCCAGGCATTTCCGGCCAGTACCTCGAATTCCGGTCCTGCGACGTCTACACCGGGCCTTGCTTCGCCAACGGCGAAATGGACCTCTCCGGCAAGGAAGCCATCCTCGTGTGGGCCGTGG
Source organism: Candidatus Hydrogenedentota bacterium (assembly GCA_016182645.1). Lineage (GTDB taxonomy): Bacteria > Hydrogenedentota > Hydrogenedentia > Hydrogenedentales > JACPGD01 > JACPGD01. The sequence goes on from JACPGD010000111.1 coordinate 21,961, forward strand.
ACCGGGGCGCCTGGAACGGCGTCACCC
>JACPGD010000112.1 GCA_016182645.1 Candidatus Hydrogenedentota bacterium
ATGCCATCCCCCGGCGCGGTCTGTCCCGCGATCGTGATGTTTGAATGCTCGATCTCCAGCTCCGACTCGAGCGGGATCGTGCCCGACACACGGAACACCACGATGCGCGGTCCCTCCGCTTCGCACGCCGCGCGGACGCTCCCGGGGCCGCTGTCCTTCAAGTTTGTAACCTCGATGACCCGGCCGCCGCGCCCGCCCACGGTGTATTTGCCGAACCCCTCCGCGCTTGGAAACGCCGGGGCGTGGTCCGGTCGCAGGCGCCGCAATATCACCGTCCGTGCGGCGTAGTCATAGTCGAGATCGTACTTCCATCCCTCCGGCAGCACCACATGCTCGAACTTGCCTTCCAATCCCTCCAGTCCCGGCCCAAACAATGTGAAGACACTGTTTTCATGCGGCATGATCCGCCCCACAAACTGCACTTCCAGCGCCCCCGACAACTCGGCCTTCCCCTCCGTCACCCGGTCATAATCGATATCGTCCGTTATCCGGAACACCATGCGGCCATTTTCAAGTACCGGCTCCTCCGCGCTACAGGACCCGAACGCGAAGATCATGAAAAGGACCCAGAGCGAATATGAACGAACCATCGCAGTCAATTCTTTTTCATCCTTCATCCCTCATCCTTGGTCTTCATCGGGGGATGAATCGCTTCCATCAGTGGTTTGTGGAACCCCGTCAGGGTGAAATCACCGATGACCGCCCCTTCCTTCTCGTCCCATTGGGTATCACCATCGAGCTTCATATCGTACTTTGTGCTCAGTTCCTGCTGGATCGGCGGTATTACAAAGGCACCCAGCATGAACTTCAGATTAGGCCCGGTATCGGGTTCGGCGTAGATGCGAAACAGCAGCTTGAGCGCGTCAGGATTCACCAAGTCCGCCTGAATGCGCAGTGAACTCACATGGGACAGCGTCTCTACGATACTTTGCGCTTCCGGATAGGCGAGGGCCTTCCGGAAATCCTGCTTATTCGCCTCGGTGAGGGTTCCCCAGAGCGTGAGGGCTTCGCCGTCGCGATTGTCCAGCGCTATCTCGAAGAGGTGTCCGCCCTCGATGGTCAGCGGCGTTTTCGACGCCTCACTCGTCCAGCGCTCAAGCACCAGATCTTCCATCCCTTCCGGCATGGGTAGAGTACCAGAAACAGTCAGCACGCCGCGGCGCTGAAAGCTCAGGTGCTTCTCATCCCATTTCACCACCTGCAACTCGTCAAAAATGTTGGATTGATTAATGATTTCCGCGATGAAAGGCCCGCCACGCTGTTCGTTGACAAACAACGTGAATTCGTACTCGCTGGTGCGGAAATTGGCCCCGCCCAGAAGCGCGATCTGATAAGGCAGCACCTGTGGCAACGCTTCTTCCAAGCTAAACGGCATCCAGGCCGGCAACTGCGTCTCCGGCGGCAAGACTTCCTTCAGGAAATCCTGCAAATCGGCCAGACGTATCGTCGCCCGCAGCCGCGTGTTGGCCTGGGCGAATTCTTCCTGGCTGATCACCTCCGCCGGAAACAACCCATACTGCTGGTTGGCGCGATAAAACACCACGCCCGCCGACGCCAAAGACACCACCGGCACCAGGATCACAACAATCAGACATCCTCGCTTCAAGGTAGTTCTCCAAGATGAGTGGGAAGTATGGGACGAATGGGGGTGATGAGAGAATGAGACTCGAACAACAGGAAATTCAATGTCCGATCGATCCAATCCGCCCGATCGGTCCGATCCTCTCTTTCGGCCAACCGGGATCATTCGAGCCAATTGACATGGTGCCTTGCTTCGGGGATTGGATTCAATAGGCCCAGCCGCCCTGCTCCCTTACGCGGCAGGCACGGGGCCGACGGCAACCAGTTTCTTGCGCGCTGTCGACCATGAGATTCAGACCTTCCAAGGTCCTAGCGCCCAGCAGGACCAAATCTCCCGGCTCCGCAAACACCACTTCATCAATGGTGAAATGCTGTTCCATGCGGAAGATGGCAAAGCCCGTGCTCCGCGTGATCACCTCGCCATTGGCCATGACAAAATGCAGGTCCTTCTTCTCCCGAACCACGCCAATGCCATCAAGCATCCCCACGGGTATCCAAGTGTACTCGCTGCCAGTATCCACCAACAGTTTCGGGACCGAAACAGACTTCGAGCGGTCAACATGGTTTTCAACGACGCAGCTTGTATAGAAGGTTCCCATCTCGTGCTTAACTCCAGCAAACCGTTTTGAGTATCTATGCGTCTGCTTTCCAACCCTCGCGTTCTTCCGTGAGGTGAGTAGCGGATTGCGCTTCCAAGCAGACTTCGGTGGTCTCCACCATTAAAGTTGGGCCGATTCCACCAAAACTCTTTCGTCCCGGGCCGAATTTTCGGACCTCCAACTTCCGGAGGTCATATTCGGGGCGAAGTTCATTCTCTATTCGGCCTTTATCCATAAGCCTCATTCTTGCAGAGTCGTTCCAGCGGAATCCATTTCATCCAGGCTGAGCGCCGGCGCGCCACCAGACGTAGGCCTGCACGGGGAGGCTTGTCTGGAATCCAAGGCACTGGTAGAGCCGGCGCGCCGGGTTGTCACAGGTCACACCAAGCGCGACCGAGTTCAGGCGGGCATGGCGAAAGGCGGCCGCGAGTTCCTGGAGCAGGATCCGGCCAAGCCCTTGGCGTTGCGCGTCGCGCCGGACAACGACCTGCAACACAAAGCCGGTGTCCGGCGAGACTTCACAGCCAACAATCGCACCAGTACACACACGCTGCCTCCAGATGACGCGTAAGTAGTCAGGATGGAACGCGCCATAATTCCCGGCCGCGACGCGCGATACAAAATCGATGGCACTGGCCTGATTATTGACCTCCTGGTGCAGCCGTCGCTCGGGATGGCCGGTGTAGGCGTCGACAATACACTCGGCAAGCTCGTCCCAGGAGGCCGGTTCACAGGTGACCGAAAGCGATGCTTCCTGCCTGCGCAAGGCTGAGGTCCTGAGCGAAGACTGCATCAATTCCCTGTCCAGTTGCTCAAAGCCAAGCGCACCAAAAGCTTCGGCGATCTGCAGCCGGCACAGCGACACGCTCTCATATAAGATCGTGGCAACATCTTCATCTCGTTGCAGGGATCGGACCAGCGTCTCCACGAGCCGCTTTTCGATCTGGTGTCCCGTGTGGCGCTCCAAAACATGTAGCAGGGAAATCTCGCCTACACTGTGACGCCTGAAGCCCATGGCGATTCCCGCGGCCACGTTGTCCACCTCGGCGGCATAGACTTCCACGCCTGGGTGAAGCAGGCCGACGGAAAAACTTCGGCGCGCTTTCAGGCGATAATCGGCTGCGGCGGCCTCGCCATAGATAGTGTGGAGCCCACTGGCGATCTCGTCGATAAACTCGTGGATATTCGCCGGGAGCGAAGTAATTCGCTGAATTCTGACCACCCGTTCCCCTCCGTAAATGAGGCTGACCTCACCATTTATGCGAAGAGCGCACCAGATTTGCAAGTACGCGAGGTGGCGATTTGCAAAAATGATAAGGCGTTTATATAATTAGGCTGTCTAAGCAAATGAACGGGGCCATATGTCGATTGCGAATGAAACCTGGCAACAAGCCCGCACGATTTATCGGACGGTGCGCATGATCCAGGAACGGATGATCCGCCAGCATGCCAGCGCCTTTAAGGTATCAGGCACGGAGCCGCTCTGCGCCGAACTGAGTTTTCCCCAGTTTAATGCCGTCTTCATGGTGCGCGAACGCGACGCCGTGACCATAAAGGAACTGGCGGAGGCGCTCCAGGTGTCCGCGCCTTCGGCCAGCGCGATGGTGGACCGCCTGGTAGACATGGGCATGCTGACACGGGAACAGAGTCAAGTGGATCGGCGGGAAGTCGTGGTGAGGGTATCCGAGCGTGGACTGGAACATTTGGCCATTTTAGAAGAGCAGATTCTGGATGCCATTGCCGACCTCCTGAAGAAACTGGGAGCGGAAAGCGCGGCGCAATGGACGAACATCTATCAGAAGATCAGCCGCGTGATTGAGTCGGAACAGGCGGTTTCAAAGACGTAAAGCAAAGGCGGGTGAGTATATGTGGGCGCACGTAAGGCATCTGTTTGCGGTCGCGGCAGGCCGGATCCTGCTTTGTCTGCTGATCCTGGCTGGAGCCAGCGGTGTCGCCGTCCTGCTGGCCTCGATGTATGAGCCACCAGCCCAGGCGATTGTCAAAGAGCGGCCAGTCCCGGTAGAAGCGAAACAAGTCTACGCGGAAGACGTGCCCGTCATCATTACCGGTTACGGCGACGTCCGCTGTCTCAACACGGTACGGCTGGCCGCGGAAGTTCCGGGGCGCGTCCAGGAGGTGCACTCGCGCCTGGAAACGGGCGAAATCATTCCCGCCAATGAGCTGCTGTTTAAGATTGACGCATCGGACTATTCGTCGGCGAAAGCGCAAGCTGAGGCACAGGCCGCGCAAGGCGAAGCCACGATTCATCGACTCCGGACACAGGCCGCGGATGATCGTGGGCGGCTGGAGACGCTCAAACGCACGCGCGAACTGGCGCAGATAGAATTGGATCGGGTGCGCGAACTGTTCCAGAAGGACCAAGTCGGCACGCAGTCGGGGGTGGACGCCGCGGAAATGCAGTTCAATCAGGTAAACGATGCCTATGATCAACTCGCTCAAGTGGTGAATCTCTATCCCACGCGGATTAAGGAGGCGGAGAGCGCCCTGGCGGCGGCACACGCGCAATTGGCCATGGCTGGCAACAACTTGGCGCGCACGGAAGTCCGCGCGCCGTTCAATTGCAGGCTGAAGACGGTCAACCTGGAACAGGGTCAATATGTTCGACCCGGCGAACTGCTGCTGGAACTCGCCGATGATTCAGTCCTGGAGCTCTCCGTACCGCTCGACAGCCGGGACGCCCGCCGCTGGCTGCGGTTTCGGGATTTGCCGGCGAACGATGGCGAGGCCTGGTTTGGCGCACTCGAACCGGTGAAATGCCGGATTCGCTGGACCGAATCCATCAATGGCCACTCTTGGGTAGGCGCGCTGCACCGCGTGGAACGGCTGGACGAGCAAACGCGCACGATCACGGTCGCTGTTCGCGTTACGCATGAAGAAGCCTCGGCGCAGGCCGCGGGGTTGCCCCTCGTGGACGGCATGTTTTGTTCCGTCGAAATCCCTGGCAGCACGATGGAACAGGTGTTCCGGCTGCCCCGGTGGGCCGTCAGTTTTGAAGAAAAGGTTTTCGTGGCCGGGACCAACCAGCGGCTCGAAGTCCGTCCAGTCGAAGTGGTGCGAACGCAGGGCGAAGAGACATTTGTCGGCGGCGGATTGCAGTCTGGAGAGATGGTGGTGGTTACGCGCCTCGTGAACCCGCTCCCAAACACACTGCTTGAAATCGAAGCCCCGGCACCGGCGGAGCATGCTCCGTGAGAAACATCTTCACCGCATTCGCGCGCAATAGCGTTTTTGCAAATATTGTGTTGCTCATGCTTTTCGCTGGCGGCGTGCTCTCGGCCGTCAAGATGATCCGCGAGACCTTCCCGCAATTCTCCCTCGATATGCTCATGGTCTCCGTTGTCTGGCCGGGCGCGGACCCCGAGGAAGTAGAGGAGGGCATTGTCCGGAAAATCGAGGAAGGCATCGAAGGGATTGAAGGCATCCGCCAATACAACGGGACCGCTTCCGAAAACAGAGGCTCGGTTCTCATCGAGGTGTCGGAAGACTACGATGTGGACTACGTGAAGGAGCGGGTACGCAACGCCGTAGACGCCATTTCCACCTTTCCGGACGAAGCCGAAAAACCCATCACGGAAGAAATCTTGCTCCGGGACGAGGTGATGATGGTGGCGCTGTCCGGCGCGGGGCTTGCCGAAAAAGATCTCAAGGAATGGGCCGAGCGCGTGAAAGAGGAGTTGCGCTTGCTGCCCGAGCTCTCCCAAGTGCAGGTACTCGGCAGCCGCGACTATGAAATCTCCATCGAAGTCTCGGAGGAACGACTGCGCGAATATGGCATCACTTTTGCCCAGGTTTCCGATGCAGTCCGCCGGAGCAGCATGAACCTGTCCGGTGGTACCATGCGCACCTTGGGGGAGGAAATCCGCCTCAGGACGGTCGAGCGCAAGTACACGGGGGAGGAACTTGCCAAGATTGTCGTGATGGCCATGCCGCAGGGCGATGTAATCACGCTGGATCGCATTGCCACGATACGCGACGCCTTCACGGAAGATCCCGTGAAGAGCCTGTTTAATGGCAAGCCCACCATCACGGTGGTGGTGATGAAGACCCCGGACGAGGACGCCCTGGCCATCGACGACGCCGTCACACAGTATGTGACGCGCCAACAAACCCAATTGCCGGAAGGCCTCTCCATGGAAATCTGGGGGCGCACTTCGGACATGCTGCGGGCGCGCATCGACCTCCTCTTGCGTAATGGTCTGTCCGGCCTGCTGGTCGTCTTCATCATGCTGTGGCTCTTCCTCGACATTCGCCTTAGTTTCTGGGTGGGCATGGGCATGCCCGTATCCATTGTCGGCGCACTCATTATCATGTGGGCTTGGGGCGCCACCATCAACATGATTTCGCTTTTTGGTTTGATCATGGTGCTGGGCATTGTCGTCGATGATGCTACGGTCGTGGGCGAAGCCATTTACGTCCACCGGAAGAGTGGGAAACCCGCCTTGAAGGCGGCCGTCGATGGCGCCATGGAAGTGGCCATGCCCGTATTTGCGTCAGTGACGACAACCATCGCAGCCTTCGTGCCGCTTTTCTTCGTGGGCGGCATCATGGGCAAGTTCATCGCCATCCTTCCCCTGGTCGTCATCTCCTGTCTTACCATCAGCCTCGTCGAATGCTTCGTCTGCTTTCCAGCGCATATGGGCCACCTACCCGATCCCAACCGCGAGGCCAGCGGCGGGAACACACTCGTGCGCTTCGGGCGCCGGTTCCATCGCTTTACGAACCAAGGTCTTGAATGGTTCGTCGAGCACCTTTACGAGCCATTCCTAAGGCGCGCGCTGGCCTACCGCTATGTCAGCATGTCGGTCGCCGCGGCGGTCGTTATCATCATGGTAGGTTTCCTAAAGGCCGGCTTCATGAAATTTGAGTTCTTCCCAAAACTGGACGGCGACGTGATGACCGCGAGCCTGGAATTCCCCGATGGGACGCCTTTCACCACAACGGAGGAAGCCGCCGCACGCATGGAGGAAGCCGCACGCCGGCTCGAAGCCAAGTCGCCGACCAGCAGTGGGAAGCCGCTCTTTGTGAATACCTTCAGAATCGTTGGCTCGACCATCAACGAAAGCCAAGAGCCGCCGAAGCATGGCAGCAACGTGGCCTCGGTCCGCGTACAGATGATTCCCTCCGAAGAGCGCGGTCTCTATTCGCAAGACCTTATGGTGGCCTGGGAGAAGGAGATTGGCCCAATTCCCGGCGCGACGGCATTGACTTTCGCCGGGATTGGCGCTGGGCCGCCGGGCGCGCCCATTGAAATCTGGCTGCAAGGCCACAATATGGACGAGATCCTGGCGGCGGCCGAAAAGATTGAGGCGAAACTGGCAGAATATGAGGGCGTGTACCAGATTCAGAACGATTTTCGCGCCGGGAAGAACGAAATCAAGCTGAAACTGAAGCCGGAGGCCCGCACGCTGGGCATCACGGTCGCCGACCTCGCGCGGCAGGTTTACGCGGGCTATTTTGGCGAAGAAGCCGTCCGCCTGCAGCGCGGGCGCGACGATATTCGTGTGCGCGTGCGCTATCCGGTGGAAGAGCGCGGCAAGTTTGCGGAATTCGAGCGCGTGCGCATCCGCACGCCGCAAGGTCATGAAGTGCCGCTTCTTTCGGTGGCGGAGGTCAGCTTTGGCCCGGGCTACGCCAGCATCAAGCGCACCGACGGCATGCGCCGCGTGTCCGTGACGGCTGAAATCGACAGCAATAAGGCCAACGCCAGCGAGATTTTCGCGGAACTGGGCGGCCTTTTCTTTCAGAATCTGCGCAGCGAGTATCCCCAGGTCATGGTGTCGTTCCAGGGAGAGCAGAAGAAAGTGCGCGAGTCGCTTGGTGGCTTGACCATCTCTTATCCATTGACCTTGATCGCCATGTACATCATTATCGCCACACTGTTTGGCTCCTACATTCAACCGATTATCATCATGCTTACCGTGCCCATGGGGTTGATTGGCGCGGTACTCGGGCACCTGCTCTTCGGCTTTCCCATCTCCTTCATGAGTTTCATGGGGATGGTCGCGCTGTCAGGCGTGGTGGTGAATGACGCCATCGTCCTGATTGAAGCGGTCAACGAGTTCCTCGCGAAAGGCACACCTTTCTTCGAAGCCGTGCACCAGGGCGGCGCGCGGCGCTTCCGCGCGGTGTTTCTCACCACCGTGACCACCGTGGGCGGCCTCATGCCGCTTATGCTGGAGCAAGACCTCCAGGCGCGCTTCCTGATTCCCATGGCCGTGGCTATTTGCGCCGGCGTGGCCTTCGCCACACTGCTGACGCTCGTGTTGATTCCGTGCCTGCTGGCCAGCCTGAATGATGTCCGGTGCCTTTTCCACTGGATGCTGTACCGCCGCTGGCCCACGCGCGAGGAGGTCGAACCGGCCACCTATCGCGAAGCGGATTTGGGGATGGGGGAGGCCGCCCCGGCGCCGGCCCAGACGAGTACCTGAGTGTGTCCTGACGCGGGAGGATTGTTGTGAACTTGGATACCTGGTGTCGCCACGTCTTCGCGTTTGCTTGTTTGGCGCAGGCCGCGTTCTTCGCGGTCGCCGCGGAGGAGGCGCCGCCGCCTGCCGTCCCGGCCGGCGTCGAGCCTGTCGAGGGGATAGCGCCGGACCTGCCCGCGCCGCCGGAGACGCTGGTCAGCCCCGCCGGTCCGGTCCGGGCGGAGGACTTGCCCGAGTTAGAACAGATGCTTCTCGAACCCAAAGAGGGGGCCGTGGTCCTGGAACTGGTGGAGGCGCAGCGCCAGGCGCTTGAGGAGAACCCCAATTTGCAGGCAGCCGCCGCGCGCGTCGAGCAGGCGCGCGCACGCGTACGGCAGGCGCGGGCATTGTATTTCCCACAGGTGAGCGCGAGTTACTCCGTCACCCACACGGAGCTGCCCGAAAGCAGCGTCGAGGCCGCGCGAAACGCGGCGTTGCAGGGCATCCCCCAGCGCGCGTTGTCGAGTCTTTTCATCGGCGCGGGGAGCGGCGGTGCGGGAGGCGCCTCGGCCTTTCAACTGTTCAATGTGGGCTCGGCGGTGGTGCAGGGTATTGCCGGACGCAATCTCATCGATGATGACGTGAGTTCGTTCAAGGCCGGACTCGTCGCGAATTATCTGGTTTTCGATGGGTTTTCGCGCAAGTTCACCAACGCCATCGCGAGGTTTGGCCAACAGGAGAGCGAGGCGGCCTACCGCGAGGCGCAGCGCCTGCTGCTGGCCGCGGTCGCCCAGACGTATTTCGGCGTCCAACTCGCCCGCGAGAATTTTGCGATTGCCCTGGCTGACGAAGCGTTCAACCGCCGCTTGCTGAAAGAAGCCGAGGCCCGGCGGCGCGTGGGCACGGGCTCGCTGAGCGACGTGTTGAATTTTGAGGTCCGCGTCCGGGCCGCGCGGGCCACGCTCTTGCTGGCCCAGAACGACTACCAGCAGGCGCGCATTGCGCTGGCCGCGCTCCTGGGCGACCCCGAAGTGGCGCTGCCGGACAACATGGTGGTGGCGCCGCTCGCCATCGAAAAGGCGGAAGAAATGGCCGTGCCGGCGGAGCCGGAATTGGTCGCCTTTGCGCTCGAGCACCGGCCGGACTTATTGCGGAGTGAATTTGGGCTGCAGCGGGGCGGGGCCACGGTCCAGCAGCGGAAATCCGCGTATTATCCCCAGGTAGTGGCGCTGGCCTCGAAAGACGCCACGCACAATGCGCAGAGCAAGTTCGAAGAGGATGATTTCTCAACGACTGTGGGGGTAAATGTCTCCTACACGGTGTATGCCGGGGGACGGCGCAAGGCGGCGGTCGCCGAGGCGCGCCACCTCCGGGAGGAGGCGGAGCAATTGCGGCAGCAGGCGGAACTGACCGTGCGGCAGGAGGTGCGGCAAACGCTGGCGGACCTCCGCACCGCCCAGGAGCAGCTCGTGCTGCAACGGACCACCGCGGAATATGTCGAACAGAACCGGGACCTGGTCGAGAAAGAATACGATGCGGGGCAGGGGACACTCGCGCGCCTGAACCAGGCCCAGCGCGATTTGATCGAGGCGCAGGCGCGGCTCGCGCTCGCGCGCGTCTCGCTCCGCCTCGCCTGGCATGAACTGCATATCTCGACGGCGAGCATCCTGGACGATTTCACCACGGCCGAAGACTGAATATGAGAATGGCCGCAAGAGAACGCAGAAAACACAAAAGAAGAATCCGGCCTCACAGTGATTCTTAACCCAGCGTTTGCCGGCCCGGATTCACGTTTGCGGCTTATGTGATTTGTCCTTTACGTCCTTTGAGTCCTTTTGTCCCTTAGGAAACCGAGATGTCTATCCGTACCGAACCCGATCCCATCGTGTTGTTTGAAGAATGGTGTGCCGAAGCTCATTCCTGCAAAGCCATCGCCGAACCCACGGCCATGACCCTGGCCACCGTGGACGATAGCGGCATGCCCGCCGCCAGGGTCGTGCTGCTCAAGGCCTATGATGGCCGCGGCTTCGTCTTCTACACCAATCTCTCCAGCCCCAAGGTGCGCCAACTCGACGCCAACCCCAAAGCCGCGTTGTGCTTCTACTGGATGCCGCTCGACAAGCAGATCCGCGTCCAGGGCCTCGTCGAGCGCGTCACGGACGCCGAGGCCGACGCCTACTTCGCCACGCGCCCGCGCCAGAGCCAGATCGGCGCCTGGGCCTCCAAGCAGTCCCAGCCCTACACCGAACGCCTCGAACTCGAAAAGCGCCTCCTCAAATACACCGCCAAATTCGGCCTCGGCGCCGTGCCGCGCCCACCCTTCTGGTCCGGCTTCCGCGTCGTCCCCGAAACCATTGAGTTCTGGCTCAAACAACCTTTCCGACTCCACGATCGCGTGCTATACACCCGCCACGAAGACGTCTGGACACGGACACGCGTGTTCCCGTAAACAGTAGTCCCGCGCTCCCTGAACGCGGGACTCTCTCCACCAGCGCCGCCGTACTCAAAAGGTTGTAGTTACCATTTGCGCGTGTCTCCAATCAGGAGCAACAGCCGCTGTATGCACTGCAACCACCTCCTTCTGAGTTATTGCAGTAGCATCTCCAGGTTGTGTCTTGACAGCCGTTTTGCGTGCAGATGGAGTAATTCATGTTGTTGCAATTGAAACTCATGATGGTAATGTCGTCCTCGGAAAACCCCAGGTGCACGAGAGCTTCGCTCAGGACGTCCTCCGGTACTGCGTCCCGCACCGTACATGCAGTTCCACCATTTTCCTCGAGCAAGAGTGTCTTCGGTTGAGCAAACAGGTCGTACAGGCTCCAATGTCCCGCGCAGGCGAGGAGACGATCGACTCGATTATCAGGGTCTTGTTCAAAGTCGATAGTCTCGAAGATGAAGGGAAGGCAGAATTCTTTCTTAAGACGATACACATCCAGCAGGGAATTCTTGATCCTTCCTTCTGGTGAATCAGGATCATTCTTCGCATCGGTGTAAACCTTACGAAATGTCGTTAGCAATTTCATTCGACGAAGTTCGGATACCAGAGCACTTAGCTTGTCGATTATTTTCGCAGGCACATTTTTCCCATCTGCATCAGGCTTCAGTTCATCCGCCGTAAAATATTTTGCCCTTTCGTTGCCTGGCTCTGAGATTAGCATCAATCGCGGGATAAAAGTAAATTCAAGCAAGTCGACGACGGGCTTTGCCGGAAAACTACTTCCTGGGGCGCCATACAGCGTATGGTATGAAACGTTTTCGCACAGATACACCATGAAGTTGATTTGCTTGTAAATCGTCTTGACTCTCTCGCGGGCATCAGGATCCGAAATGCTGGCTGCGGATCGCGCTCGACGTTTCGCGCCAGGCAAACCGGAATTACCAACATAGCCGGTAATGTCATAGTCTATTGCATGAACCACCGGGACCCGATTCACCGGACCGGTAATTGTATGATGCCGGTCCGCCTGCGATGGACTGGATACCCCCACCGCCGCTGCGGTGACGGAAGCACTCAAAAAGGTGCGACGGGAAGGTTTCGGGTTTTCTGTCGCTTCGGTGGGTTGATGTTCCGTAGACATGTCTTTTCTCCTTCGTGTTGTTGTGGAACTGCCGCCTTTGACTAACCACGCCGCTTATTTTTCCAGACGGACAATTACGTCGGAGGTCTGGAATTCTCCACGCTCCAGTTGAAACGCCCATGTCGAAGTTTCCAATTCTCGCAATTCGCGCTCACAACTGCCCAAAATAGTCTGTAATTGTCGCATCGCCGTTATCGGTACGGCATTCACAGCCACAATATGATCTCCCGGCGAGACACACATCTTGACATACAATTGCTTCTCTTCCGCACTTCGCTCCGACAGGAGCCAAGCACCCGCCAAGTCGCCGCGGTTCCCGGCGGGCTCGCCCTGCTTTCTTGCGCTGCTGCGATTGACATCCACTATCGACTCAATGGCGCGCGCGATGTAGCCCCGGCAGAACTCAATGTACTGCTGGGCTTCGGTTTTCGTGAGTGTCACCTCGTGCTGGAGCGAAATGGGTTCGGAGCAGACAAAGGTGACGTCATAAGTTTGCGTTCCGCGCCGGAGTCGACCCGAAAGTTCATCTGTTGTTTCCAGTTGCCCCAGACTTTGGTCGATAGCGTTCTGCGCCGAAGCCATATTACTCATCACCACGCCCGCCATGGCCAGGAGCAGGTCATCCGGCCGCAGGCAGACGCGCGCCACGGCCTCGGCCAGCGGCCCCGGCGCCAACTTCAGTCTGTTGTCCTGCCAGGCGTCACCACGCTCGGCAAGTGCGTTTCGCAGTCGCACGAGACGCTCGGATAATACCTTTTTTGTGGTGAACACCACGAACGGAATAGGTTCCCCGGAAACTTCGGGAAACACCTCCGGGGTCCGCCGGCTCTTGTAAGTCTTGAACGACTCTTTCCAATTCGTGGCATTGGGCGCTAGCTGCTCCAGCCGCCAGGGGACCGCGAGCCAGCCCTTAACCTGGCCATCCATGGTCCCGGCAAAGAGTTGCTCCGGTTTCTGCCCGAAGGTAAGCGCATAGCAGCCCTCGTTACCGCGCGAGACCGCGCCGAAGCTTTCCCCGCTCAGCGCGTCCCACAAGTGCAGTTCCCCGTCCCAGCCCGTCGTGGCGATCCGCTTCCCGTCAGCACTGAACACGAGATTCGTGATGGGTTCCTTGTGTCCGGCCAATTGCGCGAGCTGCTGGCCCGTGTTGACGTCGAAGATGCCCGCGGGGCGCTCGTAGCCGGTCGCGGCGAAGCGGCTTCCATCGGAACTCCATGCCGCCTTGAGAATTGTCTTCCCATTGAGTGACACCGTTTGCAATGGCTGGCCAGTGCTTGCGTCCCAGATCCGGCAGGTGCCGTCGCCGGAGGCTGTCAGTACCTTGCTCCCATCTGGACTGAAATGGACGTCCATGATGGTACCGGTGTGTCCTTCAAACGCCCGCCGCTCCTCCCCCGTGTTCGTGTCCCACAGCCGGGCGACATTGTCCCACCCCGCGCTGATCACGCTCTTGCCATTCGGACTGAAGTCCAAGGCGTGGATCGGACCTGCGTGGTCCGTAAACCAGGCGGCTTTCCGGTGCGTCTTCGTGTCAATGACAAACGGCACAAACTCATCAAGATCGGCTGCCATGTAGCTTCCGTCGGGACTGAAGCAAACACGCTGCGGCCCGAACCGGGAAAAACACGCATAGCGTGCCAGCGGCCCTGTGGGGCTGCTCAGCAGCAGCGTCCCGTCCAGGGACACCGAGGCGTGAAGCGATCCGTCCTTCGAAAAGGCGATGTCCTGCACCCGGTCCGCATGGGCCTGATAGGAAACACTGACCAGTGACTCCGAGGCATTCCATTTCCGCACCGTATTGTCCCAGCCGGCCGTATACAGCTCGGAGGTGCCGGGGCGCATGGCGGCAAAACCGATGCTGCCGTCGTGGCCGGCGAGTTTTTCGGAGATGCGCCCGGTTGCAGTGTCAAAGATTAGGACGTCGCCGGGTCCGGCCACGGCGTACAGGAGATCGCCTGTGTCTCCGAAGCCAATTCGTTGCAGCGACGCACCGCATTCCAT
>JACPGD010000113.1 GCA_016182645.1 Candidatus Hydrogenedentota bacterium
CGAGGTGCGCCAGGCCATGCAGCAAGTGAGCCAGGCGGTGCGCGAGCGCGATGAGATTGCCGCCGAGTTGCGGCGTCTGCGCGAGCGCGTCGCACCGCCCGCCCGCGGGGTCTTCCGGGCGCGCCCCGCTGGCATTGCCACGCCGCATGTGCAGGAGATCCTGGTGTCGTCGCTCCTGCAGGGGGAACACCGGCAACGCCTGGGCATGTTGCTAAAGAACTCGGGGTTGATTGGCGAGGACCAACTCCGGCACGCGCTCGAGGAACAGGCGAAGGCGCCGGGGCAATTGCTGGGAAGCGTGCTGATGCATCTGAATTACGCAACGGAAGATGCGATTGCCCAGGCGATTGCCTGCCAGTTGGAGATCCCGCTTGTCCAGCCGCGCAAAACCTCCATCGAGCCGGCGGCGGTGCGGCTGTTGGACCGGGACGTGTGCCTGTGGCACGTATGCGTGCCCTTGCGGGCGACGGAGGAACAACTCGCCGTTGCGATGGCGAATCCGCTGGATGAGGCGGCCTTGTGCAAGATTCGCACGTTGAGCCGGCGCAAGGTGGCCCCGTGCGTGGCCACGCCCTCGGGAATACTCGCGGCCATCGAAAGCAACTACGGCGGGGCAGAGTAGGGCGCGCTTGCACTTCTTCGCCGCCAGAACGTCTTGATCGCTCTTCGCTTCAAATGCGAGAATATCGTATTAACTACATGCTCTGAGGTGATTTCATGTTTTTTCTTGAAGAAGACGATGACGACGAGAAGAAGCGCGACGAAGGCCGGATGGACGGCTTTACCAACCGGCTGCTCAAGAACCGACTGGTGATGGTGAATGGGACCGTAGACCAGGAAATGGCGGAGAAGGTGATCGCGCAATTGCTGGTCCTGGACTCCGAATCCAAGGAGCCGATCCGGGTGGTCATCACGTCCCCCGGCGGCCACGTCGATTCCGGCTATGCCATTCACGATGTCCTGCGCTTTGTGTCCTCGCCCGTTATCACTTTGGGCGCGGGCTGGGTGGCGAGCATCGCCGTGCCGATCTTCCTGGGCGGCAACAAGGGCAAGAGGTATTCCCTGCCCAACACCCGCTTTCTGCTGCACCAGCCGAGCGGCGGCGCCGGCGGCGTAGCCGCGGACATCCGCATCGAGGCCCAGGAAATCCTGAAGATCCGCACGCGCATCAACGCCATGATTGCCCAGGAGACGGGTCAGCCCGTTGAGAAAGTGGCCAAAGACAGTGACCGCAACTTCTGGATGAGCGCGGAAGAGGCACAGGATTACGGCATCGTCAGCAGGATCATCGAGAAGTACGATCAGGCGGTCTGAGTCCCCTCGATTCCTTGCAAATGAAGAATCAGACTTTCGATTTGCAAGGAGGCACCAAATGGCCCATGGCCCATATTCTTGCCACCGATTCGGTCGTTGCCGTGAGACGTTCCGCCGTGCGAGGCAGGGCTTCGGCAAGGGAAATGGGGCCAGGGCTGATACAGAGGGCAGCGGTAAGTCCTTCATTATAAAGGACTTCGTGGCCACTGACGAGGGAGCCGGCCAAGGCCACCACGGGGAGGCCAGCTTGTGAGGCGAGGCGCACGACACCTAGAACTGTTTTTCCGCGTGCGGTTTGACCATCGAGCCGGCCTTCGCCGGTCAAGACGAGATCGGCGCGGCGGAGCTTTTCGCGCAGGCCAGCCACTTCCGCGACGAGACTGACGCCAGATTCCAGGCGGGCATTGGTGAAGGCGAGTGCAGCAGCGCCAAGACCACCCGCGGCGCCACTGCCGGGCACATTGGACACGTCTCTGCCTAAGTCAGCCCGGAGAACCTCTCCAAAATGGTGGAGGGCGGCATCAAGCTCTTCCACCATCGCCGGGGTCGCGCCCTTCTGCGGGCCGAATATGTGGCTGGCGCCGTGGGGGCCGCAGAGGGGATTGTCCACGTCACAGGCGACGAGGATTTCTGCCTCTTCGAGGCGGGGGTGGCGTTCGGAGGCGTCAATGTGTGCCAAGTTGAGTAGTGCGGCGCCGCCGGGGGGAAGTTCACAGCCTTTGGCATCGAGCAGGCGATACCCCAAGGCTCGAGCGAAGCCGGCGCCGCCGTCGTTTGTGGCGCTGCCGCCAATGCCCAGCAGGACACGCGACACACCATGGTCAAGGGCGTGGGCCAACAGCTCCCCCGTGCCGCGGGTGGTGGTGATGCGGGGATCGCGCAGGGCGGGTGGAACGAGCGGCAAGCCAGAAGCCCGGGCCATTTCAATGACGGCGGCGCGACCATCCGCCAAGAGCGCGTATTCAGCCTCGACCGGCGTCCCCAGCGGGCCGGTCACTGCCAGGGAAACGCTGTGTCCACCGGCAGCCGCCAGCAAGGCGTCCATGGTACCCTCGCCGCCGTCGGCCATGGGGGCCAGGACGATTTCGGCGTCGGGGAAAACGCGGCGCCAGCCCTCGGCAATAGCGTGGGCGGCGGCCGGTGCGGAAAGGGCTTCTTTGAAAGAGTCTGGGGCAACGACGATTTTCATGACCGACCCACTGCTGGCATTGACAGCCTTGCTTCAGCCTGCGCAGAATAGCGGGCTATCGCCGCAGGGGTAAACGAGGGAGAAGGAACCATGCGCATTACTCGACGACACTTTCTGGGATTGGCCGCTGGGTTGGGGCTGGCGGGCTGCCAGCGCCTGAAGCCCAAGAACTTAACGCTGGAGAAGCTCAAACCAGACCTTTCCTTACCCAGTATCGAATGGAACGGTGCAGGAGATGGGGCTGGCGCAACAATCGCTGGACAAGTTGACGCGGCCCTATTTTTGCGTCCCCGGCAATCATGATGTGACGCCGGGAAGCGAGAACATTTATGCCAATTACGAGCAGGCGTTTGGCGACCGGCAATGGGAGAAGGACAATCTGGCGCGGTGGATGTTCCTTGGGCTGGACACCTGTGAAGGGACGGCCAGCGACGTGACGGTGTCGCCCGACCGGATCGAGTGGCTGCAACAGCAGTTGAAGAAGATTGGGAAGGACCGGCCCATTGCGCTGGCAACGCATCACCCATTCAATCCGAGCACGAAGGCGTATCGGGTGAGGAATGCGGAGGAGCTGCTGGGACTATTCGCGGGGCACAACCTGAAACTGGTGATGTCAGGTCATTTTCATGGGAACCAGGTGGAGGAGCGGGATGGCGTGTTGTTCACAACGACGGCATGCTGTTCGAGCACGCGCGACAACCATGACGGCACAGCGGAAAAGGGGTTCCGGTTGTTTCACGTGGACGCGGAATCGATCACACACGAATTTGTCGTGACGGCTGGGTAGGCAGTTTCAGTCGCCCTTGTGGTCTCCTTTGTCCTTTTGGTCCCTTTCTCAGAGAAAGAGGCGCCACGTTGACAAGGGAGGGCCGGGCGGATCACACTATGAACAGACGCCCGCGACTGCTTTACGGGCGATGGATCTGGCGTAAGGAATGGAAGGAGCGAGACTTCATGAAGCATGTGAAGCAGGTCACGGTCGCCAAGGCGCAGTTTTTTGAAGATACCGGCTTGAATCAGCCGATTACTTTCTGGGTCTGGCTCGGTTCCATCTATTACGTCCTCAAAGAATACAACAACTTCTAAGCCCGCGATTGGCCCTCGGCGCGCTTGGGGACAGTCGCATGCTGCTGTCGCTGATAGTCACGGTGGCGGCGCTCGCGGCCACGCTTATCGCCGGCGCCAGCGGTGCGGGCACGGCGGCGGCCCTTGCCAAAATGGCGGCGTCCTGTGGGTTTCTGGCCTTGGCGGTGACCGCCGGCGCGCTCCACTCGAATTATGGCCGTGTCCTCCTGCTGGGCTTGGTCTTCTCGTGGTGGGGTGATCTCTTCCTCATCTTTTCCGGCCCGCGCTTATTCCTGGCGGGGCTGATTGCGTTCTTTCTGGCGCACGCGGCCTACAGCGTGGCGTTCCTGGTGCATGGGGTGAGCTTGAACGCGACGCTGCTGGCGTTGGTGGCACTGGTCGTGCCCGTCTTCGTCATCCATCGCTGGCTTAACCCGCATCTTGACGACATGCGCGGGCCGGTCTACGCCTACATGGTCATCATCACCTTGATGGTGGCGCTGGCGGCAGGGACGCTGGGGAAGCAGGGGCCGTTCTTGATTCTGATTGGCGCGCTGTTGTTCTATGTGTCGGACCTGTACGTCGCGCGTGGGCGCTTTGTGGCGCCCGGCCCCTGGAACAGCCGGATTGGGCTGCCGCTTTACTTCGCGGGGCAAGTCGCGCTGGCCTACAGCATTCGCCTTGCGGGGAAGTGACAATGCTCAGCCGCTTGATGACCCTACGGGAACAGATGATCCTGGCGGGATTCGCCGCCGCCATCATCATTGGCGTGGTCACCGTATATCTCCTCAACAAGCCAGGGACGGCCGAGACACTGGCTGGAACAAGTGAGGCGCCCAAAGCATCGGCCGCCGTGGCGCCCGAGGTGTCTCAAGTGGAGGCCGCGCGCGCCAAAGCGAAGGCGGCAAGAGACACGCCGGCGCCGGAAGCACCGCCCGCCCCCGGAGCGGCGCCTGCCGAGTTGTTGACTGCGCCACAGCCGGAGGCTGCCGCCGAAGTCCCTCCGGCAACAGTGCCTGCTGTCGAACCGGGCAGCCCGGAACAAACGGAAATCGCGCCGCGGACAGCGGTCCGTGAGGTTACGGTGGCGATTGAAGGGCCGGTGCGCGCACCCGGGATCTACACACTGCCCGGAGACAGGCGGGTGAGGGATCTGATCGCGGAGGCCGGGGGCGCCGCGGAGGGCGCGGACCTAAGTGATATCAACCTGCTCGCGGTGCTCATCGACGGTACAACGCTGACGGTGCCGTGGCAGACGGTGGTCCAGCGAGGTGACAACTCGATCAGCGTGCGCCGCCCGCCCAACACGGCGGTCTACAACCCGCCGCAATACACCCGCTCCGGCACACGCCAACTCAGCGCCCAGCGGGCGACGGCCGGATATGTGTCCTCCGTCGCTGCTTCAGCGGGCATGCCCGGATCTGGCGCAAGCCCGGCAGGGGCCAAGTCCACAGGGAACGGCCTCATCAACCTCAATACCGCCAGCGCCGACGAACTCGCCACGCTCCCCGGCATCGGCCCCGGCCTCGCCGAACGCATCATCGCGCACCGGACGCAACAGCCCTTCACTGCGGTGGAAGACCTCACGAATGTGAACGGGATCGGGGAAAAGCGGCTGGAAGCGGTGCGACAATTGGTGACGGTGCAGTGATCTTGGTGGCTTCTCCTTTACGGACAACCTCGGTAGACAGGGTGCATTAGTCGGATCGGTCCGATCAGTCCGATCTGACTGATCCGTCTGATAAACGCTCCGCCCCACGGAGCCGCACCCTCAAGCCAAGGCACTTGAGGGTGCCACCCAGGAAAGTCTTGAATGTCAGAATGTCTGCTTGAAATCGAGAATCTGAGGACGTACTTCCCCGTGCGGCGCGGGGCGCTGTTCCGGCGCGAGGTGGGTACAGTGAAGGCAGTGGACGGCGTGAGCCTGAGTCTTCACGCGGGGGAGGTGGTGGGGCTGGTCGGCGAGTCGGGCTGCGGGAAATCGACGCTGGCGCGGAC